>JAGMDB010000015.1 GCA_023128875.1 Dehalococcoidia bacterium
TTCATCGACATCGAAACTGTAAAGATCTTTCATAATGAACTCGCGGACTCTCAGTAATCCACCGCGGGGGCGAGGTTCGTCACGAAACTTAGTTTGCATTTGATAGAGGAGCAAAGGAAGGTCACGATAGCTCTGCACATACCGATGAACAAGCTCAGTGATAACCTCTTCATGAGTAGGCCCCAAAACTAACTCGTGTTCTCTTCTATCTTTCAGAGTAAACAGAGATTCCCCAAAGGAAAGATAACGTCCTGATTGTTGCCATAGCTCAAAAGGCTGCAATACCGGCAACATCAATTCTTGCCCGCCAGCTTTATCTATTTCCTCCCTGACTATCTGTTCTATTTTCCTGAGCACTCGCCAACCCAGGGGCAAATAGGAATAGATTCCAGCAGCTATTTGCGATACCATGCTCGCTCTAAGCAATAGCTGATGGCTTATGCCCTCAGCTTCTGCTGGTGCTTGTCGTAGAGTCTTGCCAAAAAGTTTAGAAAAACGCATCTTCTAAAACCAGATGTTCCTGAGCGCAAGGGGCTACTGGAAGCCAAATAGAGGATATTTATCGGCTAAAAGGAGACAGTAGCTACCCACTCTTATATACCAGCGAAGATAACCGCTAACAAAATCAAATGTCCATCGAGTGTGTCTGCCCAAAAACAAAATCGCCCACCATGCAATAAAAACAACAATCTGCACAGCAATACCAATGCCCCATAGACATATGTAATGAGGTATTGCCATAGCATATCGGAAAAAGGTAGTCAACCGAGAAAGTTTTTCTTCATATTCAACGCTTATGGTTATTGGATAATCTTCCATATTCCTGTTCTCCTTTTTTGCAATTTTGCACTTTGAATATTCAGGAACATTTTCTTACTCCACACTCTATCCGAAGGCTTAGGCAATCTGCTCTATCTCTGACACCAAGGCATCTAGGAAATTTTCCTCACTTATTGTCCTTGCTACTGCTCCTTTCCTGAATAGAACACCTTTACCCTTACCACAGGCGATACCCACGTCAGCGTCTTTAGCCTCGCCGGGGCCATTAACCATACAACCCATAACAGCTACTTTAATAGGCTTGCTTATCTTTTTTAGATATTTATCTACAGCTTCAGCGAGGGCAACCACATCAACCTCAGCCCGGCCACAGGAAGGGCAACATACCAACGTTGGGCCTCGCTGGCGCAATCCCAGACTCTTTAGGATTTCATAAGCAGCAGATACTTCCTCGCAAGGGTGGGCACTGAGAGAGACACGGATAGTATCGCCAATGCCTTGATATAGAAGCACACCAATGCCGATAGCGCTTCTTATGACGCCGGATTGAGGGAGTCCAGCTTCGGTGATACCCAAGTGCAAAGGGTAGGGTATTCTAGCAGCAATCATTTGGTAAGCCTTTATAGTGGTAGGCACGTCGAAAGCCTTAAGTGACACTTTAATCAAATTAAAATCCAGGTTCTCCATAAACTTCATATGCTCCACTGCCAGGTCAACCATTCGCTCTGCTAAGGGAATATCAGATTCGAAATCCGCAGGCAAACTGCCGGCATTTACTCCAATGCGGATAGGAATTTCCCTGTCTTTGGCAGCGGCCACCACTTTTGCAATTTGCTCCCTATCACGAATATTACCTGGATTAAGGCGAATTCCATCAGCACCAGCACACAAGGCAGCTAAAGCTAAGCGATAGTCGAAATGAACATCAGCAATAAGGGGTAAAGACGCCTCCTTTTTTATGGTTGATATGCTTTCGGCAGCTTCTTTATCTGGCACCGCCAGTCGTATTATTTCACAGCCATGCTCTTCCAGGTTTCTAATCTGGCTTATTGTGGCCTGTATGTCCCGAGTATCGGTTTTAGCCATCGATTGCACTGCAATCGGGGCGTCAGCACCAATTGTTACCTTGCCAATTCTCAAAGATATGGAGATACGACGTATCATAATCCAAAGCCCTCGCCTTTGATTAAACGCAGTATGTCATTGAAGGTTATTAGAATCATGAGTGCAATTAAGGCTGTAGTTCCTATAGTTTGAGCTAAGCGCACTGCATGGGGAGAGAGACGTCTCCCATGCCTAACTCCCTCAATAAGTGCAATGAGCATGCCACCCCCATCCAGGGGAGGGAAAGGGAAAAGATTAAACAAAGCAATCCCCAAGCTAATGATGGCGGACATAAATAACATATTGCTTAAACCAAAGGACTTCACTATTTCTACAGTTAAGTGGCCGGCTCCTATCGGGCCAACCAGGGCCTTGCCAGGCGCTTCTCTGATTAGTGGGATGGAAGCTACTAGCATGGCGGGCATATGGATGACATAGCTGGCTCCTAAATAGGCTGCTTTGCCTGTAGAAAGCCGCTCCCGCTCGATGTGAGCTCCGTCTACCCAGTGTAATTCAACACCCATGGTCTGTTGAGCGGGGTCGAATTCTTTAACCATGCCAATCAAAGCCTCTTCCTCTTCCCTGAGTAAAATTAGTTGCATTTCCTGCCCATTTTCCACGGAAGCTAGAACATCCGACATATTTTTATTACTATATATGGCTTGTCCGTTGATACCTAATATAGTGTCTCCGGGCGCAATACCAGCATTATCCGCTGGCGAATTTTCTTCGACCTGGTTTACTATATTCCAGCATAATACAACGCCAATTATTTGCCGCCCCAATTCGGGGTCAAATTTTGGCTTCAAGCTGGTTACGTATGAGCTTTCACCCCTTTGCAAGCACAGAGTTATTTCTTCTCCTGCTCCACTTGAATTAACTAAATTCTGCATATCTCCCCATTTATGAATGGGCGTCCCATTTATTTCTAGAATTACATCCCCGGCTTCAATGCCCGCTTCTTCCGCCGCTGAGCCTTGCACTATGGAACGCACCATAACTCCATTGCCAGCCACCACACTTATTGGTAACATGAAGAAGATGCTAAGCAGGATAAAAGCCAAAAAGATATTAACTAAGGGGCCTGCGGCATAGATTGATAACCTGCTCCATGGGCTTTTGCTGGCTAGGCTTCGGGGTAGTGTGGGATCATTTTCGCCCACACTCTTGACGAAAGCTCCTAGGGGTATAGCGTTAACTGAATATACCGTCTCACCACGTTTAATGCCAAAAAGCCGTGGAGGGAAACCGAAACCGAACTCCTCTATCTTGACGCCGGCACGCTTGGCAGTGACGAAATGCCCTAACTCATGAAGTAAGATCACAACGAACAAGGCTATGATGAAAAGAATAATAGCTATGGCAATGTCCACTTTTTACCTCGACTTCTGTTTCCTGACACGCTCCCTTGCCCAGGCATCAGCAGCTAGAATTTCCTCCAGCGACGGCTGAGCAATATTCTGATGCTGTTCCAGAATCCCCTGTACTATTGTGGCTATATCAGTAAAACTGATACGCTGGTTAAGAAAAAGTTCTAGAGCCACTTCATTGGCAGCACAAAGCACTGCTGGATAAGTTCCTCCTTGCCTACCAGCGCTCAGCGCTAGTTTAAGGCAAGGGAATTTATTCAAGTTCACTGGTTCAAATTTTAAACATTGAATTTTGCTCACATCCAGATGTGGTAGTCCTGCGCCGGATAGTCTTTCAGGATAACAGAGTGCGTACTGAATAGGCAATCTCATATCAGGAAAGCTGAGTTGTGCTTTCAGTGAGCCATCTACAAATTCCACTATGGAATGAACAATGCTTTGCGGGTGAATTAAGATTTCAATTCTCTCCAGAGGAACAGCGAAAAGCCAATGTGCTTCGATGACTTCTAATCCTTTATTCATAAGCGTTGCCGAATCAACAGTGATTTTCTTCCCCATCTTCCAGGTGGGGTGGTGAAGTGCTTGTTCCACTGTCACTTCACTTAATTGCGCTGGGGAATAGTGGTAAAATGGGCCGCCGGAGGCAGTTAGAAAAATTCTTTGCGGCTTGCTTTCTTCCCCACGCAGACATTGCCAAATTGCACTGTGCTCGCTATCAACAGGCTGAATTTGAGCTTTGTGGAGTCTGGCTGTGTGGGTAATGATTTCACCTGCCATCACTAATACCTCCTTGTTGGCTAAAGCTACCGTTTTGCCTGCTTTGAGGGCTGCTAATGTAGGGCTTAGTCCTACTTTACCCGAGGTGGCTACAATGACCAGGTCAACGTCGGGATGGCTGGCTATTTCCTCCATAGATAAGAAATCTCCCTTGTAAGCAAAGTCAGGCGTAATAGAGGAATAGAACATATCAGGCTGAAATTCTTTAATTTGCCGTTCCAGAATTCTGAGGTTCCCTCCGCCCGCTAACCCTATCGCGCGAAACTTTGCATTCAGAGCACGAATGACATCTAGAGCTTGCTGACCTACGGAACCTGTCGAACCCAAGACAGCTACTTTCTTTATGCTACCATCCATCTTACATAATAATATACCATTACCCCGACAAAGATAAGGCTGTCAAAGCGGTCGAGAATTCCACCGTGCCCTGGCAGCAAGTTGCCTGATTCTTTTACCCCCATGGTACGCTTGTATAATGATTCAACTAGGTCACCAAGTTGAGCAAAGAGACTAATAAGGCAGCCAAGGAGTATGACTTGCCAGTATCCTAGGGGTAAGGGGGAAAAGAGCTTAAGAATCAGAAATACTATGATAGCGCCTGCATTAGCGCTTAAGAAACCGCCCAGTGCTCCTTCCCAGGTTTTACTTGGGCTTATGGCAGAGGCTAGTTTATGTTTACCCCATGCTCTCCCCACGAAAAAAGCACCTGTGTCATTGGCAAATGTGCTGAATACAGCCAGGTAAACCCAGCCTCTACCATTATCCAAGAGGCGTAGGCCAACCCAGTAACTAAGCATCCACCCCACATAAATCACACCAGCTACTATCCATGCCCAGTTATGAAATGCTTTTTCTCGTGGCGAGCAGCATAGTAGCCAGATTAGGGAAATTACCACAGCGGCTGACATAATTACGGGCAAAATATCTGTGTAGTGAGGGCTTAAAACAAGTGCTAGCGACCATACCAATCCAAGGTAAACCAGAGGCTGCCTTGGGTTGAGAGCCGCATGATAAAATTCGAAGGTGCCTGCCAATACCACAAGAGCAACAAACAGGCTAAACCCAGGGTCGCCAAACCAAACAGCGAAAATAATAACAGGAATACCTATAGCAGCGGTGACCACTCTCTGCTTAGACATAGCTATAGTTTATCACTTTTAAGCTGCGGTAGGTGCGGTAGGTTGGTGTTTCTTGAGATACTATACTTGCTATAGGCGAGCTGTCATTCAAACCTTTCACAAGTTTTGAGGTTATATTTCCCTTATTTCCTTCTCTTTATTCTGGCCTATGTCGTTTGCTTTGTCTACAAAGACGTTGCTGATGTCGTCAACCTGCTTGATAGCATTTTTAAGTTCATCTTGTGATACTTCCTTACTTTTCTCCATCTCCTTTAATTTTGCGATGCCATCCCGTCTTATGTTGCGTAACACTACGCGTCGCTCCTCCACTTTTTTTGATACTGATTTTGCTAGCTTTATGCGACGTTCCTCATTAGGAGGCGGGATAACCACTCTAAGCACATTGCCATCATTTAGAGGATTAAGGCCGATATCAGCTTTAAGGATAGCTTTCTCGATATTACGTAGTGAAGTGCGATCCCATGGTTGAATGACAATTAGATTAGCTTCCGGTGTGGATACGCTGGCAATCTGGTGGATTGGAACAGGCGCTCCATGATAATCGGCCGTAATATTCTCCACCAGAGCTGGATTAGCTCGTCCAGTACGGATAGTAGCTAATTCTCGGGCTAAGCCGTCAACGGCTTTTTGCATTTTTGCATTCAGTTCGATAAGTACTTCATTTATCATGATCAGTTATTAGCAAAAACAGAAATGCAGTTAGCTACAGCCAAGCTCGAATCTGGCAAATCTACTCACCTTTATATTCTCGCCTACCTTAGCTATTGTTTCAGCGACAATTTCCCCTACACTTCTATCAGGCTCTTTAATAAAAGGTTGAAGGAGAAGGCAAACTGCCTGGGGATCTAATTCCGCATCTGCGGGGATTTCTTCAACGGTGATAAATTGGGGGGATGTAGCAGCTACTTGCATGGCTAAGTTGTGAGCGAGCTGCTTAAACTCATCGGTGTGAGCTACAAAATCAGTTTCACAATTTACCTCTACCAACACTCCTATCTGTGCGGTATGATGAATATAAGTTTCGATTATCCCTTTGCTGGTAACGCGCCCGGCTTTCTTTTCAGCAATTGCTGACCCACGGCATCTCAAATCCTCAATCGCCTTTTCTATATCCCCACTTGCCTTTAGTAGAGCGTCTTTACACTCAAGTATGCCGGCACTGGTTCTACCTCTTACTTCCCTGATGGCTTCGGTTGGCACTTCCATTCGAACAACCCAATCTAATTCTCATCCGGCTTAAATGTGTAAGAGCCCATAATTTCGATGGGTTCTTCTGATTCCACGGATGTTGGTTCAGTTGCTTCTGCTTCCTCAGAAACCTGTATTTCTCTGCTCTCAATTATGGCGTCAGCTAGTTTGCTGCAAATTAACCTGATTGTCTTAATAGCATCATCGTTGGCCGGAATAGGATAATTAATACCATCGGGATTACAATTAGTATCTATGATGGCTATTACAGTGACATCTAGTTTTTTGGCTTCAGCAAAGGCAATTTTGTCCTTGATGGGGTCAGCAATAAAGAGAGCTCCAGGGGGGGCAGTCATTTCCTTAAACCCTCCCATTTGCCCATTTAAGCGCAGGATTTCCTTTTCTAATTTCACCTTTTCTTTCTTGGGCAAGTAATCAAATTCACCCTTGTCCTTTCTGTCTTCTAAGCGAACCAGATAATCAATTCGAGCCTGTATAGTAGCAAAATTAGTTAGCATTCCTCCCAACCATCTCTGGTTGACATAATATACACCGCATCTCTTAGCTTCTTCCTCTATTACTTGCTGGGCTTGTTTTTTAGTGCCTACAAAGCAAATGGTTTGCCCACTGGCCGCCAGATCCTTGATGAAGGCGCATGCTTTATCTAACATCGCAACTGTTTTTTCCAGGTCAATGATGTGTATCCCATTGCGCTGCGTAAAGATATATTTCTCCATCTTAGGGTGCCAATAGCTAGTTGGGTGACCAAAATGAGCGCCGGCTTCCAGGAGTTCTTTTATTGATGGGCTTTCCATTATCTTTCCAACTTCACACGGTGATCAACGAAGCTTGTGTAATTTAGCACAATTAGCATAGGAGTGCAACTATCTGCTGGCACCACGCTTAATTTCCGTAATTTGTGCAGATGTCAAAGCCATATGACAGATTGTAACAAATTGTTCAACTGCGTAAGATTCGGTTTGTCGATAGCAGTGTATAATTGTTAACAGAGATGGCTAAAAACAAAAAGGTGGTTGTCACTGGTGGCGCTGGTTTCATCGGCTCCCACCTGGCTTATGAGTTAGTAAGACGAGGCTATCATGTAACTATCCTTGACGCCTTTCTACAGGAAACAGAGAAAATATCGCTGCTCTAATCAACCCAACCAATGCCACAAACCGTCTTCTCCCTCAGCAGGCGAGAGTTAAGGCGAGGGTATCCCCAACAAAGCATGGTAGTGCGGATTTCGTACAGGGTAGCGTCACCAACTTGCCTTTGTTGCAGGAGACCTTCCGTGAAGTGGATTTCGTCTTTCACCAGGCAGCCATTCCCAGCGTGCCCCGTAGCATAAAGGACCCGCGATCATCACACGAAGCCAACATTACCGGCACGCTCAGCGTGCTCCTGGCGGCGCGGGATAACAATGTTAGGAAAGTAGTTTATGCGTCGTCACCCTCGGTGTACGGTGACACGCCAACTCTCCCTAAGAAAGAGGATATGCCACCTGATCCCCAATCACCATATGCCATAACCAAACTTGCCGGGGAATACTATTGCCAGGCCTTTCGAGAAATTTATGGACTTCCTACTGTTTGTCTGAGATATTTTAACGTTTATGGCCCAAGACAGGACCCAAATTCCTAGTATGCCGCTGTGGTTCCCATGTTTATAAATAGGGTTTCCCGAAAGAAAGCTCCTATCATTTTTGGAGACGGTGAGCAAACGAGGGATTTCACCTTCGTCAAAGATGCGGTAGAGGCAAACATTCTGGCGGCGGAAAGCGATGCCATGGGTGTCTTCAATATTGGGAAAGGGAGAAGAACCACTGTAAATCGGCTAGCAGAGATTATTATCCAGTCTGTGGGAAGCAATGTTGCACCAATTTATGGAGAGCCGAGGCCAGGAGATGTAAAGCATAGCCTGGCAGACATTTCCCGAGCTGAAGCCTTTGGCTATAACCCGAAATACAGCCTGAAAGAAGGCTTGAAACAAACAGTCTCTTCATTTGTTTCATCCCCATATATTGCCGCTCAAGCAACACAGCAGAAAGGATTGTAGAGATATTAGCCAGCGTATGACATAATTGTAAAGAGAACAAAGCCCTATGACACGAGGAAGGACAACAAAGAGCGAGACAGCAGTAGTAGAGCTTGTGGTTAAAAGGCTAAAAAATATCAGCCTGAAAAGATATTTATCATTCTTTACTTTACAGTAACCGATTTTGCCAGGTTGCGAGGTTTGTCCGGATCACATCCTCGGCTGATAGCCATGTGGTAAGCCAGGAGCTGGAGAGGGATGACGGCGACCATGGGATATATGATTTCATCAACCCGAGGGATCTTGATCCAGTAATCGTAGATTTCGCTTTCTCTGTCAGAAACGGCGATGATGTAAGCACCACGGGATTTGGCTTCTATGGCGTTGTTCAAGGTTTCATCATAGGTATAATCGGCAGGGCAGATTACCACCACCGGAGTGCCCTGCTCGATGAGAGCCAATGTGCCGTGTTTGAGCTCTCCGGCCGGCATCCCCTCAGCGTGGATATAGGAAATCTCCTTGAGCTTTAGAGCGCCTTCGGAGGCAATGGCAAAATTAATCCCTCGCGCAATGTAATAGAAATCGCTTCTATCCTTTAACTGGTGGCTCAGTTCATAGAGTCTGCCATTATTGCAATTCAAAGTTTTGCTTACCCTGCTACACATATCGCCGAGCTGGTTGGCTGCTTTGCTGAAGGAATTAACCATGGAGAAAGATAGGAGGTAAAATATAGCTAACTGAGATATGAAAGCCTTGGTGGCAGCTACACTCACTTCGGGCCCACATTTAAGGCAAATAACCTGATGGCTCAGGTCAGCTAGTGTGGAATTGGGTCGGTTGACAATTGACATAATTTCGGCGCCAGCAGCCTTAGCTGTTTTCGCCCCTTCAACTACATCAGCGGTTTCGCCGCTCTGGGAAACCGCTATAACCAGGGTGTTCTTGTCCACCGAGTCAGCGAAATAGCTGAACTCAGAGGCCATGACCACATCACAGAATTTTCTGCCAATTTTAGAAAAAAGGTATCTGCCCACCAGAGCAGCATAACGAGAGGTGCCACAAGCAGCAATGATTACCTGCCTGGCCCTTAAGATATCCAGAGCCATCTCTGTGAATTTTCTCTCATCCTGTTGAACCGTTTTGTTAATTACCTCGGGTTCTTCCATTATTTCTTTAAGCATAAAGGTGGGATAGCCATTCTTACCATTATCCGCCCAGCTTTCATCTAGTTCTATGGCTTGCTTCACCAACTTATTTCCCTCAGCATCCAAAAATTCAACCCTGTCCGAGCTTAACACCACCACCTCGGTATGCCCTAAGGTTATTAACCGTCGAGTGTGTTTGGAAAAAGCCAGGGCATCGCTGCTAACATAATTATTATCTCCATCAATGCCAGCAAGTAAGGGATTGTTTTTCCTGGTACCCACAATCTTGCCAGGGTCGTCAAGGGAGAGGGCCAAAAAAGCATAGGACTCCTTAAGTTTGGGTGCTACGGTTAAGACAGCCTGTTCTAGGGCACAGCCATTTTGCATTTCCTCTTCCAGAAGGTGGGGAATAACCTCTGTATCAGTTTCCGAGTTGAAATGGTGTCCCCTCTTGATAAGCTCATGGCGAAGCGTTTGATAATTTTCAATGATACCGTTATGAACTACAGCTAGTCTGCTGTGGCAATCCATATGTGGGTGAGCATTGGCCTGTGTAGCGCCGCCATGAGTTGCCCAGCGAGTGTGTCCGATAGCCATATTGCCAGGCAGCGCTTCCAGATTATGCTTCTGGTTGACTTCGTCAATCTTGCCAGCATCCTTCTCTACTAGCAATTGCCCATCGTATAGGGTAGCCATGCCTGCTGAGTCATAACCGCGATATTCCAGGCATTTCAGTGCCTCGAAAAGAATTGGAGCTGCAAGCTTCTTTCCACAATAACCAATTATGCCGCACATACTAGTTTTTCAGGCTGTTTAATAATTCCTGCCTTTTGCTCTGGTTTAGCTTCACTACGTTGTCCATCACCTGATATTGAGGTTTAAGCAAAATTACCCTGTTTGCCTCCAGGTCATGGCTGAGACATACCTGGGGCCCCACGAAAGAACCAGAGCCTATTCTGGTCCCTGGCATGAGATTGGCGTTTATCCCAATGCGACAATTTTTGCCCATAATGGTGCCCAACTTGTCATACCCTGTATCAACCTTAGCATCACTGACTTCTACACTTATGTTCCCTTCATCTAGGCGGAAATTAGCTGTTATAGCGCCACTGCCAAAGGAGCAATCATCATCTATGATGGAATCCCCAATATAATTAGAGTGAAACCAGCAGTTATTTCCAATGTAGGAGTGTTTTATTTCAGTGCAGTAGCCCACCACGCAGTTAGCGCCTATGTGACTGTAATCCCTCACCAGGGCATTGTTACCAATTATGGAGTTGGGGCCAACATAGGCTGGGCCCCTTATCACAGCATTTTCCAGTACCTTAACGTTATCAGCTAGAATAATTTTCCCCTCAAGGCTTGCTTTTTCGGAGATGCGCGCCGTGGAGGAAATATACGGTTTAGCTATATCGAGTGAATATTTTACTACTCCAAAGATATGCCAGGGATATTTTATGGGTGCCCAGAAATCCGTGTAGGGAATCACCTTGATTTTGTGTCCATCCTTAACCATACCATCCAGAGCACACTCATATACATCGTCCCTGTCAGTCTCGACAGTATCAATATATGCCAGCAGTTTCCTGGGGTCATTATGGAGGTGAATCAGGATATTCACAAGGTTGCTCGGTTCTTCTCCGGGTTCAGGTTTTCCCACGATGTGTTTCAAATTGCCTTGGGAATCCACTTCAAGATAGCCTCAGGGGAAATATTCTTTGACCTGATAGCCGAGCATGCAGGATGAAGCGGAATTCCTGCCTGATGGTGATGTGATTTCACTATATGCCAAACTTGTGAAAACGTCATTGGGATTCACTATTAAAACCTTTCGTCGGAGAAAGGGCTCAGCGCTTCTCAAGGCGTCGGCAATACCCAATGGCTTTTCCTGGAGTACAAGCTCGAAGTGGGCATCAACGAACCTCTTAGTTATTCTTTCTATTTTTTTCTATATTCTGTGGATTTCCAATGATGACAAAATGCCTTAAGCCCGCCTCCTGTGCCATTTCAATCTGATGCTGGAGCAGTGGGTTCCCCAGAAAATCGAGGAGAAATTTGTCCTCTGTAATGGGGTGCATTCTCTTGCCGTTGCCACCGCAGAGAAAGATAACCTTCATAGATTGGCCTCCACAAAGTTTTGTACAAGCTCTGTCCCTTTCTCTATAAGCTCATCAGCCCGTGCTCTTGAAGTTGATTCAGCGATGACCCGGATAACAGGCTCAGTGCCACTTGGTCTGATAAGCATCCAGGAATCAGAAAATTCAATCCTTAGACCATCGATAGTGTTTATTTCGGCAGATCCAAGAAAATGGATACTTTCCTTTAACTGAGCCATAATAGCCTTTTTAAGCGCATTGGTGCAGGAAACCTTCATCTTTTTGAAGGACATAGGAGGTAATGATTGAAAGAACTCTCTGAGTTGTCCTGGGTAGCTCAAATGGCTTAGAAGAATGAGCGCGGCAAAAATGCTATCGGGGTAATAACCCAGCTCAGGGAAGATGTAGACACCTACCCCTTCTACTCCCAGGGTAGCCTCAAATTCCTGAGTTAAGTAAGCCACACTGACATCACCTACCTTCCCTCGTATTACATCCACACTCAGATCCTCCAGTGCTAAGTCAAGAAATCTTCCTGTCTCCACTGTAGTAGCGACTCTTTTTTTGCCTGTTTTCTTAACCATGAGTCTTGAGATGAAAGCAATCATCTCGTTAAATCCCAGAAAACCTTCCTTATCACAAAAGACAACCCTGTCAGCATCGCCATCAAAACATATAGCCAGATCAGCATCGTTTTCTCTTAGGAAATCAACTGTTCCTTGCAAGGTTTCTTCCTTGGGCTCAGAATTCCTCCCCGGGAAATGGCCGTCGGGTTCGTCATTCACAGGGATGACATTGAGTTTCATCTGGGCAAATATGTAGCTGGCAAAGCCCGAGGCAGCACCATTGCCGGGGTCAATAACCAATCTCAACTTACGGTTAATTCTTGAGGAAGGGAGTTTACCTTTTATTAAGGAAGCGTATTTCTGTCTCACATTATGTATTTGTTCAAGAGTTCCCTTTCCTTGCCTGAATTTCCTGGCAAAGTAGAGCTTCTCTATCTCCAGCTCTTGTGTCTCACTATAGCCGATAGTACTTTTATTGAAGAGCTTAATGCCATTATATTCGGGTGGATTATGCGAGGCCGTGAGCATAACCCCACTGGCGAAGCCCATTTCTCTAGTAACCAGAGCTAATGCTGGGGTAGGTAGCATACCTAAATCCGCTATGTTGATGCCTGTGGAAAGCAAACCAGAAGTGATTGCTTCCTTAACTAATTCTCGACTCTGTCTAGCATCAGTGGCCAGGCAGATTTTGGATTGAGCGGCAAGGCTTGTACCCAGAGCTTTGCCAATTTCATAGCACAAGTCCAGAGTTAGGTCTTTGCCTACCACGCCTCTGATACCACTGGTCCCAAACAAGCGGCTACCGCCTCTTAATCCCTGTGCTTCCCTTGATATCACTCTATATGCCATGCCAACTCTGCCTCCGCTATTTGCAAATCATCCTACCGATTGAAAGGGAAAATATTGCTGCCAAGGTATTTTACAAACCACAGTGTTGTCGTTCTCTTTCACATCATGCCCCAGACAATTATGAGAGTTCCTCATATCCGGCACAGGCTCCTCCTCCATTAAGTAATGCATCTCTGCGTTCCGAAAAGATGCGTTTTAGCCGCAGTGTTTATCTCAAGAGCTTCCTCTCTTTCGCCAGATTAATAGCAGTAGTGATATCCGAAGTGCCGAATGGTTTCTTCATCACGTTAAAAGGACCTTCCTGAAGAGCTCTCACCATTATCTCGCTA
>JAGMDB010000150.1 GCA_023128875.1 Dehalococcoidia bacterium
CCCCCAGCAAACACGCATTCTACATGCTCTACCCCAGCAAGTCAACATTTTTTGCAACATTTTTTTGCTTTACTGTTTATTACTAATTGCCGAATTCTAAACATATTAGCAAATTACGAAATAGCTACTTCCTTGGAACACACTTCATGAAATTCCAGAGGAGCGCCCATCTCGGCCATCATCTTCAAGAATTTTACCGCGTCAAGGCACTCAGGAGCAATTACTCCCCTATCTGCCTCGCCTTCCATGCACATCTTTGCGCCTACAATTGCGGGAAGAGCCACAGCAATAGCCGTTGTGCCAAATTTCCTGTAGAATTCTAGCTTCTCCTCAGAATTTGTGAAAATGGAATAAAGCCAGGATATCTTGTATTCGACATCTTCACCTGATTTCGCTCCTCTTATCTCAATCACCATGGGCTCAACAAATCTGGATGGAAATTTGGCAACATTCTCATCCTCATTGAGGAAATCCTCAACTGGATGACGTATTAGCTGCATCAGGACATCCAGCGGCACAATTCTAACGCCCTTAACATTTATAGGCTCTAAGTTCGCAAACCCCATTTTGACGAGGGCACCCGCTACCGGGTCAACCACGAACTTAAATTCTACATGCTTTATGCCTTTGCCTATGAAACGTGAGAGCATTACTACTTCCTCATGGATATGGTAGGAGATCAAAAGCCAACCAACGGGAGCAGGAAAGTTGTATTCCTCACAACCACTAAAGGGAGGATATATCTTATGTTTTCCCTCTTCAAATACTATAGGCTCATCCGCATAATCTGCAAGTGCTATTTCGGGAGACCAATCTGGCTCCCAGGTACTAACCACCTCCTTGGTTTCTTCCAGACATTTGGTTCCATCTCTAATGCATATTGCGTCCACACGGTCTAATTTATCGCAAATGTATCTAGTTAATACATTGGTGATCCCAGGGCTTCCCCCACAACCTATCAAGGCTGTTAACCCAGCTCTCTTGAATTCATTGTCAAATTCAAGCGGTCGTTTCTCCGCTAATTGTTGCCAGATAGGTTCGCCAAAAGCTGCATCCACGTAGTGTGCTCCGCTCTTCACGGCAGCATTCATTATGTTGGCGTTGAATTGGCATAATGTTAAATTGATAACAGCATTTGCCCCCCTGGCTGCTCTCTTAATATCCTCGACTTTTCCAGCATCCAATTTCACCGCGGTGACCTTATCGCTTTTTATCTTGTCTTTAACCTTATTGGCTAAATCTACGTCTATGTCTCCTAACACTATTTCTGATATATCCTTGTCTCTGGCCAGAATTGAGGCACATGGTGCTCCTTGGCCTCCGGCTCCTACTATTAGTATTTTTTTCACCCCATTCCTCCTTTTATTGCTTATTTGCTTCCATAGATGGATCTCTACTGCATGGGAACAAAGCGCGTCATTATCTCGTCCAAGCTCTCTACTCCTCTGGTGCAGGCAACTAGCTTATCTCCTTTCTTTAGCATGATATGGGCACGACCCCACAGGCAGTAATTGAAAGACTTAGGCTGGTCGTAACTACCCGCATCGAGGAAGGCTAACACATCTCCTTCCCGGACTGTTTATAATATCGTCTCCACTTCTTTATGTATTTTTATATCCCACTCCTTTACTGTCTTATAGTATATCTCTCTCTCCCCTTTATTAAATACCTCTGGAGGGAACACCCCCGTATGGTTCACCTGCCCCCGTAGCATCATTAGTGCGAATACAGCTCCTTGAACTGAGGTCGCATAGGATACATCACTTGCCCCAGGAATCCTTTCACAGGCTACCGTGGCATTTGGCATCTCTTCCCACAACCGATAATGCAAGTCCTTACCATCCTTCTTACCATAAGCGTCCACCGTCATTATTGTTCTGCTCCTGAGCTTTCCGCTTCTTATTAGCTCTATTAGTTCCATCGCACTGGGCGTAGGAGGCAACAACTTTGATAGAACATTCTGTGGGGTTATTTTCTTACCTTGGATTTCAACAGGCTCTTTACTCATCAATCCAAGGTCCATAAGGGATTTCCAAAACATAATTGCAGGCTCGCCCATCTTAAAATCTACATACTTCACTGGTTTTCCAACGAACTTCGGGATTGTTAATGGCTCTTCGTGAGTATGATAGTACACCTTCCCTTTAGTGCTTATAGGAAAAGGGAAATCATACTCCTCTTCCCCACCAAAAGGAGGCACTTCCTTGTAACCATTATCCCATATCACAGGAGGTAAGCTAAGGTCTTCCAGATAAGTCTGTGGCTGCCATAAACTGATTAGCTCTTCAGATTCGGCCAGATTGTAATCCTTTATTCTTATACTATCGATTTCATCCAATTCATCCGCAGCTTCCCTGGCCAATAAATTCGAAGCGCCAACATCACAACCAGTTAAAATTGATGCCTTAAGAGAAGCCTCCTCCCATTTCTTTGCGTATTTCAACTGCCCTACAGGGATATTTCTATCTCCCCCCGGGAAGTATGTACCAGCCATATCCTGGTAATTTGTTCTCGCCCCATAACAGGCTTCCATTACCTGATCGTTAAACTGCGGCGGGATAGCATTCAATACTAAGTCAAATCCCCCACCTTTAATAAATGCAGTCATGCCATTTACATCAGCGGCATCTAGAATTTCCACTTTTAGCTTATTGCTTTTGTTTATTGCTACAATTTCCTTCATTCTGTTGGGGTCAATATCGCCCAGAATCACTTCCGAGATATCATCAGTCCTTGAAAGCACCCAGCTTATTACAGCTCCTTGCGCTCCAGCTCCTATTAGTAATACTTTCTTCATAACACCAATTCCTCCTTCTCATTTAGTTAAAGCCCTCCCTTTTTCTGTAACCAAGCTTCGCTCCGGTTTTCTTTTTGATGATAATTGTATACACCCGAAGGACTATGTCAGGAAGCATAGAAAGAAATAGCTCCTTCGTCGAAAGCTATAACGCTTTCTTTTTCTTTGTCATAAAAGGGAGTGGGTATTATTATTAACCCACTCCCTTTTTGTTGAGACTTACATCCTTACTTCAGATGTACTTTCATTATGCTCCAGTCATTAAACCACGACACAGGACCACCTATTTGGTTTACCCAACCCTCAAACTTATCAGTCCTGTACACAGAGATAAATTCTGGTCGGACTAGAAACGCCTCAGGTAGATCCTCAGACATAATCTCCTGCATCTCATACATATATTCTTTCCGCTCCTCCATGCTCTGTGCCGTACCCAGTAAAGCAGTCAGCTCGTTGAAGCGAGGGTTGTCATAGTATGATGGATTCCACCATGCTCCATCGCCTAAAGCTCCCCAGCCCTTAGCTTCCAACCACATCCAATCTCCATAGGGAGCTGGAGATGGGTCCTCGCCTCTAATCGCCATCTCATATCCATCTGCCGGCGGATTGTAGATAATGCTCAAAAACGTATCAACGTCTATTGCTGCAAGATCAACATTTACGCCAATGTCGGGAAGCATCTCTTTAATCAGAGTGCCCATCTTAACCGCCTCCGTGTCTGCCGCCGAACAGAGCAGTTCAAAGGCAAGATTCTTCCCTGTTACAGGGTCATTCCTTATTCCATCTCCATCACTATCTATATATCCAGCACCATCCAGGATTTCGTTAGCCTTATCAGGGTCATAGTCATGCTGAGGCAAATCGGGGTGGTGCATCAGGTCTTCTGCATATACCCAGCTATCGTATTTTACTGCATATCCCCTGTACACCATGTCAATAATCCTGTCACGGTCTATGCCATATAGAATGGCCTTTCTTACATTCACGTCCTGTAGCGGCGTATCTTTGTGAAGGTTAAAACACACGGTATCAAGCGTAAGGCCCGGCACCATTTCAACTGCAATGTCTGGATTTGCCTCAAACTCTTCAACAAGAGCCGGCGGAAGAGATTCGGCTAGCACATCTATCTCGCCACTCTCCAACGCCATGAGCATAGTCTCCAGAGTGCCATAGAGTCTGAAAACCACTTCATCTACATACGGCTTTTCTCCCCAGTAATCTTCGTAGGCCTCAAGCCACATATATTGCCCTGATTTAAACTCCTTCAGCTTAAATGGCCCAGAGCCAATGCTCTCCTCATTCGGACATGACTCTATGTTATCTTTATAAGGCTCAAAAATGTGCTTGGGAAGTATGGGATCCCAGCTCCACCAACCAGGAGGATTGACAGTCGTAAGGACCCTGGTATTAGTAACTTTGATCGTATAATCATCAATGATTTCAGTATGATCGATGCAAGTGTCGACGTCAGTCATTCCTGGCGTCATCAGGAAATAGGGGCAAGTGAATTCGATATCCTCCGCTGTAACCGGTACACCATCATGCCATGTAGCGCCTTCAGCAAGGTGCAGCGTCCAGGTTAAACCGTCTTCCGATGTTTCATAACTCTGCACGAATTCGGGAGTGAACTTATAATAGTCAGGCGGTAAGTTAAACTTTGCCCAATTATCATAGACTAGAAGATCCCAAAGGCAGCCCCAACTCGTCCACATTACCCCAGCATCCTGGATTAAACTGGGCAGCGCTGCTGTGAAACCAATATCCAACCTCCCACCGTATTTTATTTCCTCCGCTGGAGGAGTTACCTCTTCTTCCGCTGCCGGAGCACACTGCATCATCGGAACAGACAAACTAAGCAGCAATACCACAGTTCCAACCAGAGTTAATAAACGTTTTCTCTTATTCATTTTTCACCTCCCTTTTATCGAACTTTACCTTACATATATTAAAAACCAGAATACTTCATATGTCAAGTCCATGTACTCGTTCGCATATGGTTAGTAACACATCTTTTTTTCTTTAGCCTTATGCGCTTAGCTGTCTCCCAGTATATCCTTTTCAGCATCTCCGAGAATCCGCTCCATCTTCTTGTGCGCCCCCTCCTCAACAGGAGGAGGAGTGTATGTGGCAAGTATCTCCCTCACCTTTGCCTTCGCTCTTTCCGTAAGAGTGCCCTTCGCCACCGGGTCAAGGACGAAAGCATCAGAAAGTTCCCTGCTCCATATCTCCTTTTTGAAGTGCTCCAATGTGTGCTTCTCACCTAAGAAGTGGCCGCCCGGGCCTACTTTATGAATAAGATCCAGCGCTAACGTATCATCATTCAGCTCGAACCTACGCAAATACGCACGCGCATGTTCGCAAACTTCGGCATCAAGTATCACCTGACTCAGCGAGGCGCTTAGCGCCAGATCGCGAGATCCTAACCACGGAGAAAGGTCCGTGTGGCTCATAAAAGACATAGCTACTTTCAATACATTACGTTCAAAAGATAGGGAATCAAAAGGTGCTTCTTCTAATGAAACATCTGCTACCAGGCTGGGAATCTTATAGAACCTTGCCATCTGAGCAGCTCCAGCACAAATCAATGGATACTCAGGCGCTTTATAATTGATTTCGCCAGTTTTCATGTTTGCCGGCGTTGCTTCCGAAGTATAAATCATGGGCGCACCAGGATTGGCACACTCGGTAATAACCACAGCGGCTAGCTCCTCAGCATTTGCCACTGCCAGGGTCCCTGCTATCGTTGCTGGAGCAGTTGTAGCAGCTAACACCATGGTCATAGGCGCAGTGGGAATTCCTGCTCTCGCCAACATAACCATCGCGTCAGATGAGTCCTTTTCAAACGTTAAGGGGGCAACAGGGCAGTGAATGGTTGAAAAAATAGGCTTTTTTTTGAGCTCTTCTTCACCACCAGCAATAGCGCTTGCCAGCCTGATTTGCCACCTGGCTATTTTCTCAGTCACACAGGAACACTGAATATGCTTCCTGTTGTTTTCCAACGAAATGGCTAAAGCATGAAGCTCCTGGAGCGGCGGCGATACCTCACCGGGAATTACAATGGGCCAGAAGTAATCAAGTGTATCAAGATAATCACTCACTATGGCGAAATCTCTTAAGTCAGAGCGTGTTGGCTTTCTCCTCTCTCCAGTTTCAAAATCATCTACAAACGGTGAAAAGCCACTTGTGGATAGAAAGGGAGAGTCACCTGCGGGAATCTTAAGGTCACATTTCGGCTCTCTTGCACACAGGGTCATCTCCTGCGGGGCTCTCCTGATCGCTTCCTCTACCAGAGAGCCTGGAATCTTTACAATGTCACCATCTACCTCCGCACCATTCTCAGCAAGCAATCTCCGCACCTTTTCACTGAGAACCTTAACTCCAGTTTCCTTTAAAATCCGCAGGCTAGCCTCATGAATTCGCTCTACTTCACCCTCAGATAAAAAGGTTAGAAGTGCTCTCATTTTCTTAGCGTCTCCTTTCTGATTAAGGCTTTATTCATTGTTTGGGTTTGTTTTTTCAGCTTTAACTTTTAACCAGTTCCTTTGCCTTCCCCACAGCAGAGGGAGCGTCAGGAGCATAACCATCAGCTCCTACCTTATCAGCAAATTCCTGCGTAACAGAGGCACCTCCAATCATCACCCTGGCCTTTAACCCAGCTCCTTTCACTGCTTTAATAACATCCTCCATGCCCACCATAGTAGTCGTAAGAAGAGCTGAGATTCCTATCAAGTCCGCATTGTTTTCTTTAGCAGTCTCTACGAATTTGTCAGGGCCTGCATCTACTCCCATGTCAGTTACCATGAACCCCGCCCCTTCCAGCAGCGTGCCCACTATGCTCTTTCCTATATCATGAATGTCGCCTTTTGCCGTGCCCAAGACTACTGTCCCGGCACTCTCCACATCACCCTGCTTCAACATGGGGCTCAATATTTTCAATCCCGCCT
>JAGMDB010000151.1 GCA_023128875.1 Dehalococcoidia bacterium
AGTATTAACTGAGCAATCAGTCAGGTAACAAACCAATGAAGTGTTCAATCGCTTCTATACCATTGGCAAGCTTAAGCTCACTGAGTAAAGTAATACGATGTTGGCTGGGAAGGTGCCATGTCTGGTGGGGGGTGCCTTTATCATAGAGTGCATTGTGGTACTTGCTTACGTAATTGGCGCACTGCTGCTCAAAGAAACACGGTGCCGCGATACCCACGATGATTTGTAGACCGATAGCGCTTCACCATTCCAGGGATGTTAAGAGTCCCGCCTGATCGCCCAATTCAAACTGCAGCTTATACAGATGTGCATAAAGCCCATCTTCAGCTATCAGCTCCTCATGTGTGCCCTCCTCTACTATTCTGGCGTGATTCATCACCAGTATTCTATTTGTGTTCTTGATAGTCGATAGCCTGTGAGCAATGACAAAGGTAGTTCGGCCCTCCATCAATCGTTCTAGCGCCTGCTGCACCAGTATTTCAGTGCGAGAATCCAGGGAAGATGTAGCCTCGTCAAGAATGAGAATGGGCGGATTCTTTAGTAGAACTCTTGCTATTGCCAATCTCTGTTTCTCCCCACCAGAGATTTTTACTCCCCTCTCACCCACCTGTGTGCAGTACCCCTCAGGCAAGGACTCTATGAACGCACATAGGTTCGCCCCTTTAACTGCTTTCTCCATCTCTTCCTCTGAAGCATCCGGTTTGCCATATAGTATATTTTCCTTAATAGTACCCGAAAACAAGAACGGATCCTGCTGAACAATACCGATATTTCCTCTCAAATAGCTCAGTTTATAATCCCGAACATCCCTCCCATCAATGACAATCGCCCCTTTATCAACATCATAGAATCTGGGGATCAGGCTCAGCATGGTAGTTTTCCCCGAACCAGTAACTCCCACTACAGCAATTCTTTCACCTTCTTCCACTTCAAAAGACAGGTCTTTCAATATCACTTCCTTCTCTCGATATGAAAAAGAAACATCTTTGAATTCTACTGCGCCTCTCAGAGAGCCAGTTGCTTCTATGGCTTGAGGAAATTCATACACTTCCGTGGGAACGCTCATAATGCTGGATATATTGTCACTTGCTGCACGGGCATGTTCCCACATGTTCACCAGCCGATTGACACGCCAGAGCGGGTCATAGAGAAGGTCCAGATAAAGCAGAAACGCTACCAGATCGCCAAGTTGCATCTCTCCCTGGAATATCAACCAGCTACCCAAGCCCACAACTAATACGGTGCCGAGATAGCCTATAAACTCAATAATCGGGTCATATAAAGCATCAAGCTCGCCTACCCCGACTCCCAGAGAATAGGCTTGCTCGTTTTCATCATTGAATCTACCTTCTTCATATTCTTCACGGGCGAAGGACTTTATCTCCTTGATGCCACCAAGATTATCATTAATTCGCGCAGTGAAGCTGCCCCACTGTGTCCTTAAATCTCGATATATCTTGTGGGCAATGCGGCTATACCTGCGAATTAGAGCCATGAGGACGGGCATGGGAATAATTGCAATGAGGGTGAGTTGCCAATTCATATGCAGTGATATAACGATGACTCCGGCAAAGGTTAACGCAGTGGCAACCAGGATATGGGAGCCCGAGGTGAAGAATTGCTGAATGAAGACGCTATCATTGGTTATTCTGGACAGCAATTTACCCACTCGAGCATTATCGAAGAAGCTCAAGCTCAATCTCTGCATATGGAAGAAAACATCTCTACGGAGGTTAGCTGCAATACCTTGTGCCATGCGGGTTACCAATTTGGTACGAAAGCGGAGTATGAGGCTGCGCAGGAAGAATGTGACAACCAGGATTCCTGCTGCGTAGATACAGAACCTAATGTTCCTGTTTGGTATGGCCTCGTTGAGAATATATCTGATAACCTGTGCAGGCAAGAGATTCAAAAGGGCACTGATGCCAGAGAAAAACACAGCAGTGCCAAAATGGCGCCTGAAAGGCTTCAGGTAGCCCGCAAAATACCTGAGGGCGGATTTCTCAGACGATGTTCTATTGCCTTCTTCCATTCTTACGCTTCTTTCTCATTCGCGTTGAAGAGCTCTGTGCAATGGCTGTGCCTACAACGCTCACACAATTATACCGCATCCACCTGCATTTTCCTCGCTTTTCTATAGCCAGAGTGAAGAAGGATAGCTGTGAAGATAGCCCAGTATGGGCAATCAGATCCTTCCGCATGCCACTGAATTCAAGCTGCCCGTAGACCTGGTAGACTGGCGTAGATATCTGAGATAACACTTTCTCTTATTACACAAGGTGGCGTGAACCTCAAACCGGCTGGACAGCTCGGCTATTGTCTCCTCCCCCTTTAGTGCTTCCAGGGCTACCTTTGCTTCGAACGATGGACTGTGCTTCCTGCGGTGGGGAGAGAGGACAGGTGGTTATCTTCTCCCGCGATGGGAAAAGAGGGCATGTAGGGGAGGGTTTTATACCCTCCCACTCCCCCAGGCGGGGATAAACCCCGCCACTACATGGTGGGAAATTCAAGCTTGCCGCCTTGCTTATACATAAAACCATTTGCCAGTGTAAAGAATATCTCAATAGGTTATAATGGTTGCAGGAGACTGATTATGATAGTGAGTTCTGGTGCGCCCGGGGAATAGGAGGTCAAAAATGACAACACAGGACAAAATTAAGGCATTCTTTGAACGAACGAAGCGAGTAGCGAAGATTGTCGAGAAGGGAAAGCTGCTCGGCGCTGCTACGGAACAAGCTGCTCAGACCGGTGAGGCGCAGGAAAAGGCACCCAGAGATGGAGGAAAGAGGGCTCCAGATGCGGTAATCAAAGAGACGGGAATGAAAGAAAAGAAGCTAGGCGTTGAAAGGGAAAAAACTGACATAATGAAAGTCGAGGAAATGAGCCTGGAAGACAGGCAACTGGCAGAACAATTATATAACAGTGCCGGGTTGGACCCGCTGGTTGATGCAGGGCTGAAAGACTACGATAGACGTCTTCCACAAGAGGATAAGTTGATTAACAGGGTGCTTGGCCCACGAACGAGTGACATGCAAGCCTACGGGGAAGCCGTGGCCAAGAGAGTTGCCTTTGCGATATATACCCTGCTAAATAAGCAGTATGGCGGGAAAGTAGGAGACTTAAGGTCGCACATAATGGCACTGGAAGAACAACGCGACCGCGCAAATGCGAACTATGA
>JAGMDB010000152.1 GCA_023128875.1 Dehalococcoidia bacterium
TCCAATTATATGACAGGCCAGACGATTTACCTTGATGGTGGTGAATTGGCGCTATCGCCCTGTTGAACGCATTCATTCCCAGGTCGCCAGGGAAAAACGTTCAACACCGACGGCTGGGTGGCTGGGCGAGATTTGCGGGAGATTTCCCTTAACCGCTGTTTGCTTCATTAATAACAGCGGTTCTAGAATGCCACTCTTGCCTGAGCTATTAGGGACCAAAACCGATGTTACAGGCCTAGTTTCTATCAAGCTACTTTCCTTAATACACTTGAAATTGCCTATCTGAATTGATTCTATCAACTAATCTCTCCCTTCTCCTCAGCTTGCTAGTCTACGGTACAAGTCTAATTAGTTCCGCAATCAATTGGCAATAACACTTGCTGATATTTTCGCTATCGAATCTCTGAGTACAGGAAATTATAGGAAGGTGCGAAGCGGCATAAAACGGAGTGAGATCAGAACTCAGAGGTACGTGGTGGTTTTGACAGCTATCAGGGTTGGCTACTACATGAAACTACCCGTATACAATAATCTATATGGAGGAGCACAATGATAACAGGAATCCATTTTCTCCTAACTTATACCTGCAATTTGGAGTGCGACCATTGCTTTGTGTATGGTGGGCCGAAGGCAAATGGAACTTTTACTGTCAGCAGGCTTCGAAAAACGTTTGATGAAATAGCCAAAATTGGGACAGCACAATGGATATATTTTGAAGGCGGCGAACCATTTCTATTTTACCCTGTGATGCTTGAGGACATTAGAATTGCTCATGATATGGGATTTAAAACTGGAGTAGTAACTAATGCATACTGGGCGATATCCGAGGAAGATGCCGAACCCTGGCTCAGATCCTTTTGTGGGAGGTTGCCGCACAAAAACTTCTAGAATTAGGGAGAAGCTAAGCCTCAGGAAGTTCGCTTAAAATAGATAACTAGCCGTATTGCTTGTGGAGTCTTTAATGATTATCATTTCCCTCTGCTGATTTCCTTGTGGTATGCGAACAGCGCAGGAATACCACCAGTATGAATGAAGACGATAGTATCTGTTGACTTGAAGCATCTTTTCTTAACTAAATCAATAAGTCCAGCCATAGCCTTGCCAGTGTATACCGGGTCGAGGAATATGCCCTCCGTTTGCGCTACTAGCCTAATGGCATCTATGCCTTCTCGAGTTGCTATACCATAGCCTTCGCCTATGTATGAGTCGTTGATCTCAAAATCATCTGCCATAACTTTGATACCAAGACCTAAGAGATTGGACGTGGCGTCGATATACTGCATAACTGCTGCCACAGCGTCGTCTTTACTGTTCAGAACAGACATACCTATAACTTGCCAGCTTGCCCTCAAGTATTTTGCTCCCAATACCAAACCAGCTTGTGTCCCTCCTCCACCAACTGTGAGCACTACATACCGTGCGTCTATATTCTTATCCTTTAACTGAGTTGTAAGTTCATCAGCAGCGTTGACCCATCCCACAGGCTCCAAGATAAGTGATATGTTATTTATATCATCCCAAGGTATAATAAACGGGTTGTAGCCTCTAGCCCGTAAGTCATCAGCAACCCTGTCCATCTTTTCAGATACAACAGGTCCAGCTGCCTCACGTATGTCAGTACCTTCAAGTATCTGGACATCAGAGTCAAGGATATTTTGCAACAGGAGATTCCCTTGAGTCTCACTATGCACGCCTTTTACCAAAACAAAGCTCGCTTTCATTCCTAGTTTGCATGCTGCCGCGGCTATGGAGAGACAAAAATTAGATTGCGAACTCGCTGTGGTTATTACTGCATCAGCTCCCTGTTTCTTAGCTTCAGCCAACATAAACTCAAGCTTGCGGAACTTATTCCCACCTAATGCCAACCCACTTAGGTCTTCACGCTTAATAAAGATGCGCGGACCACCAAGAGCTGCAGATAGCTGCACCATCTCGGTAAGCGGAGTGGGGTAAAAGCCCAATCTTATTCGCGGTAAGTTTTCAATTGCAGGTATCATATAAATCCTCCTTAAAGATTAAGCTTCCTATGTTCTGAGCAAGCATATTAATCTCCAATTACCTTAGTGATACTGGCTTCCCACATAATCTTTCATAGTTAATGGTTCTCCAGGAAAGGCACCAGTGTGTTTCCCTTTTTCTACTACCATTTTGCCATTTACAAAGACATACTCTATGCCTAAGGGTAACTGCTTCGGATTAGCAAAAGTGGTCATGTCCCAATTCTCCTGCAAAAACTCCTGACGCAAGGGCCTCCGTTGTTAAGCATTTTACGCTGCCACCAGTTCTCTTTCAATCCTCTGGCTTCGTTCCCCGAAGGCCTCTCGTCTCAATGGTTCTATTTCAAGCCAGATGTCAGGGGGCACCCTGATATCCTTCCAGCTTCGCGAAGCTGTTATCAGCGTGGCATAGAGCAGCCTCAGGCCAGCACTCTCGGTAGGGAAACGAGGAATCACTTTAGTCCGGCGCTTCCCTTCACCAAATGTCCGTTCCAGAAGGTTACTGGTACGAATTGCTTTCCAATGAGCCTGCGGGAATTTCAGATAGGTCAGGCACTCTGCCAGGTCCTCCTCCAAGCACTCCATGACTGAGGTATGCCTGCCCTTGAAGCGAGCAATAAGTTCATGACCCAGTTTTAGCCCCTCCTCGTAGCTGGAGGCGTAGTATACTCGCTTTATCAGCGGCTTTATCTCTTTCTCGATCTTCTTGCGCAGCTTGCCTTTAGTGACTGGCGATAGTTAGAGAAAGGCTGGTAAGTTTTAGCTATGTCAAAGCCAGCGGATCTGGAAAGGTAACATTTTAGCGAAAAGTCCAATCTCGCACCAATTTGGTTTTTGCTCTTGCTGGCAAAGAATCGTGAATGTAAAATATATGACGTAGGAGAAAGTGCGAATCCTGTGCGGGAGGCCTCTCTATGTTTGAGCCACAGGATTAGACTAACGGAGGAAATGAGTTGGTTCAGTGGCTTCAGGGCTAGCTCTGCCAGCTTAGACATAGAACGCCACGCAAGTACAGCAAAAAGGCGGTGAGATGACAAATGAGTAGCGAATATAGACAACCCAAGGAGGAACTGCAACAACATCTCACGGATACACTACAAGCTCTGGAGTTATCAGCACGTGCATTCGATGAAGGATATGAGGGAGAGGCTAAGAGGCTAGCCGCTGCTATTCGGGTTCTTGTGCATGACACCCGCAATTCGAAGTCTTTGCTAGGCCAATTGGG
>JAGMDB010000153.1 GCA_023128875.1 Dehalococcoidia bacterium
AAACTTGAGGCTGTGGTAGCTGGACTAAGGGAGCCTCGAAATCTGGGAGCTAACGTAACTGTGCCTTATAAAGAAGCAGTTTTACCTTTATTGGACGAGGTTGATGACCTGGCGCGTTTGATTGGTGCTGTCAATACCATAGTTAAGAGGGATAATAGGCTTTTGGGTTTCAATACCGATGCTCATGGTTTCCTTGAGGGCTTACGGCAGGAAGGCCATTTTGACCCTGAAGGTAAACGAGTGGTGGTTCTTGGTGCAGGTGGGGCTGCGAGGGCAGTATGTTTTGCCTTGGTGCGGGAGAAAGTGAGCTCGCTTATTATCATCAATCGAACCCCGCTGCGAGCTGAAACATTAGCAGGGAGCTTGAGAAGCTATATGGCTGAAGCTGGATTGAAAACGGATCTCACCACTTTGCCTGGTCAAAATGTAAGCTCAGGTGAAGCTTTTGCTCGCTGCCATTTAATAGTTAATTGCACCAGTGTGGGAATGAAGCATAGCTCTCAAGAAGGCAAGTCCCCTTTTGGTATTGAGGTGATTCCGCCGGGTGTCCTGGTTTATGACCTGGTATATAATCCTTATCCCACACGCTTGTTAGAGTTGGCTCGGAAGGCGGGAGCAAATATACTTGGTGGCCTGGCCATGCTAGTATATCAGGGAGCGGCCTCCTTTGAATTATGGACGGGCAAGAAGGCCCCAGTTGACATAATGTTGGATAAGGCGAGGAAGGTACTGATAGGAGGAAAAAGATGAGGAAGAAAAAAGTGACAGTTATTGCCCTGGCCATGTTATTGCTGGCTACAATGTTGATTCCTGCTGGCTGCATATCAGTAACGCCAGCAGGAGATAAAATAGCGGTGATTTCTCTCAGTGGGTCTATTACAGCAGGAGGCAGCTCTTTGCTTTGGGGTTCAGCTATCACTCCCAGTTCAGTAAGGGAGCAACTGAATAAGGCAGAGAGAGATGCTGCAGTAAAGGCAATTGTCCTGCGAGTGGATAGTCCTGGCGGTGCAGTGGTGCCTTGCCAGGAAATCTCGGCAGAAATAGAGAAGGTTAAGCAATCCAAACCCGTGGTGGTTAGCATGGGGAGCATGGCTGCTTCTGGTGGCTATTATATCTCAGCCAAAGCGGATAAGATCGTGGCTCTTCCGGGCACATCTACCGGGAGCATCGGTGTTATCTCTACGATACCCAATGTTAAAGGACTTTATGACAAACTGGGAATTGAAATGCAAACTTTCACCGGTGGGAAACATAAGGATATGTACTCGGGGCTCAGGGAGCTAACGCCTGAAGAAAAGGAAATCATGCAACAAATGGTGGATGACTATTATGAGCAATTTGTGGAGATGGTAGCTGAAGGTAGAGGGTTGAGCAATGAGCAGGTGAGAAATTTAGCTACCGGCCAGCTTTATACTGGCGACCAAGCCAGGGAATTGGGGTTGGTTGACGAATTAGGCGGGCTGGATACAGCTATAGATTTGGCGGCAGAACTGGCTGGTGTTACGGCTCCTCAAATAGAGTATTACAGACCCCCAAAGTCATTGTTGGAATCGCTGCTAGGACTTAATCTCGGCAGCCTGGTTTACGCTGTACAAATGAGGTTGTTGGGATTGAGCGGGCAAGACATAGCTCTGCTGCAGGCTTTAAACCATACTTTCCCTGAACCTCAATATCTTGTCTCACTTACTGCTTTCTTGTAAGGAAAAGGGACTTCATTACATGAGAGCTTATGTGAGAGTGAAGGACGCTAATGAGAGAATTTCGCTTTACCACCGCTGGAGAATCCCACGGGAAGGGATTGGTGGCCATAGTTGAGGGGGTGGTGGCTGGCCTTCCCCTGGAAGCTGAATATGTCAATAAAGAGCTCAAGCGCCGCCAGGCAGGCTATGGCCGCGGTACTCGCATGGAAATAGAGAATGATGAAGCGGAAATCATCTCGGGTGTTCGTTATGGACTGACAATAGGTAGCCCCATTGCTCTTTTTATCCCTAACCGGGATTGGCAAAACTGGCAGGAAATAATGAGCGTTGCGCCTGTGGAAAAGGAGGCTGAACCCATAACTCATCCTCGCCCTGGACATGCTGATTTAGCCGGGGTGACCAAATATAACCTCAAAGACATCAGACCCATAATGGAGAGAGCCAGTGCTCGAGAGACCGCTGCCAGAGTGGCTGCTGGAGCTATCGCCAAAAGGTTTTTGCAGCAGTTCGGCATCGTTATTCATAGCCATACTTTAGCTGTTGGTGAACACCGCCTGGAAGGTGTTAGAACCATAGATTGGGGGCAGGTAGAAGTTTCTCTGCTGCGCTGCGCTGATGCTGAATTGGAGAGGGAGATGATGGCAGCTATAGATAAAGCCAGAGCTGATGGGGATACTTTGGGAGGAGTTTTTGAACTTATCGCTATTGGTGTGCCTGTTGGTTTGGGCAGCCATGTTGGCTGGGAGCGCCGCCTTGACGGCAGGATTGCTCAAGCCATTATGAGCATCAATGCTGTGAAGGGAGTGGAAATCGGCTCTGGATTTGCACTGGCCAGGCTCAGTGGCTCTCAAGCTCATGATATTATTGAGCCCAACCCTTCCCTTGCCACTGCGGAAAACGAAGCGACGAGGCAATCTCTTCCCTGGCGTCATGCTAGCAACCGCGCTGGTGGCATTGAAGGAGGGATGAGCAATGGCGAAGAAATAGTAATCAGAGCTGCGGTTAAACCTATTGCCACCTTGGCTAACCCCTTGCCCTCTATAGACCTTCGCAGTGGCGAGATGGCCGTGGCTCACTGTGAGCGCAGTGATGTTTGTGTTGTCCCTGCTGCTGGTGTGATTGGCGAGGCAATGCTGGCCATCGTTTTAACCGATGCTTGCCTGGACAAATTCGGCGGCGATAATCTAAAGGAAACCCTGACAAATTACCATAATTACCTGAATCGGATCTTGCTTGGCGAAAATGAACTGTCAAACAACTGATATCATCCTCACAGGCTTTTCGGGCAGTGGTAAATCTCTGGTGGCCAGGGAGGTAGCCCAACGGTTAAATTGGGCTTTCATTGATACGGATGATGAGGTAGCCAGGCTGGCTGGCAAGCCCATCGCTGAGATTTTCAGGCAGGATGGAGAGAGCCGATTCAGAGAATTGGAACGGCAGGTTATAGAGAAAGCTTGCCAGCAGAAGCAATCGGTTATAGCCATCGGTGGTGGCGCCATCGTTAATCTTCGCAACTATGAACTGCTGTCCAGAAGTGGGTTTATTTTTTGTCTTGAAGCCAAAACAGAAACAATTTACCAGCGCCTATTTCAAAATGCTACTTATGGCTCCGGGCCTGAAGTTCGTCCTCTTCTGGCTGACGAAAGCCCGCTGCAGAGCATCAGGCAGCTTAAGACTTCCAGACAGTCTTACTACGCCAATGTGGATTGGACAGTTCATACCGATAGGTTGAACATAAGCCAGGTGGCCGACGAAGTAATAAGGGGGTGGAAATTGCTTTGCTCTGCTCGCAATGATATTGATAAAGATGTTGCCTGCTGGGTGAGAACCGCTACTCAAAGTTATCCTGTTTTCCTTGGCTACGGTCTACTGGACAAGTTGGAGGAAAAGATAGAAGAGCTTGGTTTGTCTGGCAGGGTTGTCATAATCAGCGATGAAACTGTGGCTTCCATTTATGGCCGCAAGGTTGAGGAAGCCTTACGAGATGCTGGTTTTACAGTTAACTCCTTTGCAGTGCTGCCAGGTGAGGAAAACAAGAATATAGATTCTGCCATCAGGATTTACGACTTTCTGGTGGAGAGGCGGGTGGAGAGGGGAGACATTCTCATTGCTTTGGGTGGTGGTA
>JAGMDB010000154.1 GCA_023128875.1 Dehalococcoidia bacterium
GAATTTACCACGATTGCTTGCGCTTGCGCTGTGGATAAATGTTTTTGAGACAGGATAACTGGAGCTGCTTTGATTTTATTAGTGGTAAAAACAGCGGCAGCGCCGCATGGCGACTGGGAATGAAGGATGGCTAAGTCTGGGTCATCACGGGTTTTTATACCGGCATGAGTTGCTCCCGCCAGAAAGCCTTTTGCCGAGGTGATGGTGCCTGAGGGAATTAGCTGAAACATGGGATTTCCGATTAAGAACGCAGTTAATACTATAGCATATGTTGCTTTAGCTGTTCATCTTCCAGATAATTTCCCTTCCCATGACGCGGGGAGAGGACATGTAGGGTCGGGGCTTGTCCCCGACCATCAAGGCGGGGATGAACCCCGCCACTACTTTGCGATGGCAAGGAAGTTGGCGAAAGATCACTAACCTTATGAACGAGTACAGGATGTTGCATTTTGCTAGCAGAGTTTGTATAATTCGAAAAAAGGAAATGAAGCGAAATGGCTACTCTCTATGTGCGTAATGTGCCTGATGAAGTCTACCAGCAGCTTAAGGAAGAAGCCGGGAGCAGCGGGCGTTCTCTTACTCAGGAAGTCATTCAAGTTTTGAAGCAGGGACTTAATAGCTCTCCCTGTTCCCTGGCTGATTTACTTCGCGATATTGCTAAAAATAACTCCTCAATTGCTGCCCCTTCTGTAGAGGAACTTATCCGTGAGGACAGACAGAGATGACATCTGCCTATGTGGTAGATGCCAGCGTAGTGATGAAGTTGTTTGTCTCAGAAGAACAGTCCGCCCAATCGCTTACCTTGTTTCGTCAAGCTATCCAGGAACATGCTGGCAGGCTTTATGCCCCTGACCTGCTTTATATAGAGTGTGCCAATACGTTTTGGAAGTATACTCAAAGATATAGTTACCCTGAGGAGAAAGCCAGGCAAAACTTGCGTCGTCTAACCCTGCTCCCCCTAAAATGGGTCAGCGTCTATGAACTCTTTGCTGAAGCTTATGACATGGCTGTTCAGAAACACATCACTGCTTACGATGCCTGCTATTTGCTTTTAAGCCGCAAGCTTAGCCTTAGCTTGATAACCGCAGATAAGAAGCTTTTAAGCGTGGATCCAGCTATAATTTGGCTGGGTAATTGCCCCCGGTAGAAGATCTCATCTGAAATTTTTCTTTTTGGGCTATGCCTGCGTGATCGAATTATGCATGGAGGAATTGGAGCCTGAGGATAAGAAATTATTGTAACAAAGGAGGATATATGGAATTCGAGAACATCATCTATGAGCAAGAGGGGGGAATAGCTAGACTTACCATTAATAGACCTGAGAAGAGAAATGCTCTGAATAAAGCTGTAAGACAGGAGATTAGAACAGCCATCGCAGAGATCGAGAGAGATAAGGCCATCAGGGTAGCTGTTATCACTGGAGCTGGTAGTAAAGCATTCTGTGCCGGGGCTGACCTTGTGCAGTTTAAAGAAGCGACGCCGCTGGAGATAGAAGCACGTGGTTTTTGTTTAGGACAGCAACTCTACAATGATATCGAGAATCTCAGAGTTCCCACGATTGCCATGGTGAATGGGTATGCTCTTGGAGGAGGATGTGAGCTTGCTATGGCTTGTGACATAAGGGTTGCCTCTGAAAATGCTAGATTCGGGCAAACTGAAATCAACGTGGGTATTATGCCTGGCGGTGGTGGTACTCAGAGACTTCCGAGACTCGTCGGTTGGGGAAAAGCGAAAGAGCTAATGTATACGGGCAGGATAATAGGTGCTGCAGAGGCGGAGAAAATTGGGCTGGTTGATAAAATGGTGCCAGCGGACGACTTGGAGAGAACTGTAATGGAACTGGCTAATAATATAGTGAGTAAGAGCCCAATTATCATTGAGTTAATCAAAAAGACAATAAATAGAGGCATGTACAGCGATCTCGCTGCCGCCCTGGATTATGAAAAAGCTAATTTTAGCCTTTGTTTTGCTACGGAAGACCGTGTTGAGGGAATAACAGCTTTTCTGGAGAAAAGGAAGGCAGAGTTCAAAGGGAAGTAAACGATACAAGCAAGGTGGTGAAAGATTCACCCGCATTTGCTATGGGTGGGCTTGCACTTTACCTTTGGGGTTGGCGATGCTAGAATTAAATTGAGGTGTAGTATGTCAGGACATTCTAAGTGGTCGCAGATTAAACGGCAGAAGGGTGTGGCTGATGCCAAGCGGGGGCAGCTATTTACCAAGCTTACCCGGGAGATTATGCTGGCGGTGAAGCAGGGAGGGAGTAATCCAGAGAGCAATTTTCAGTTGAAGCTGGGAATACAGAAGGCGCGTGATAACAACATGCCCACGGATAATATCGACAGGGCTATAAAACATGCCAGCGGTGGAGCTGAGGCGTCTGACCTGACTGAGGTAACTCTGGAGGGTTATGGACCGGGTGGTGTAGCGGTGCTGGTAGCAGCGTTGACCAATAATCGTAATCGTACTATCCAGGATGTGCGCCGTCTCTTCACGCGACACGGCGGTAGCCTGGGAGAGAATGGGTGTGTCTCGTGGCTCTTTGAAAATAGGGGAGTGATTACAGTGGAAGGTGGTGGCTCCGATGCTGAAGAGATAGCGTTGCAGGCTATTGATGCCGGGGCAGAGGATGTTAGCACGGAGAAAGACTATATTGAAATCTATACTCAGCCACATGATTTGGAGGAAGTAAGAAAGACTGTCGAAGAGAGAAAACGCATAGTCTCTTCGGAGCTTTCGCGAATCCCTAAGACTACGATGATGCTGGGGGAGAAGGAAACAAATCAGACTTTGGCTCTCATTGATCAACTGGAAGAGCTGGATGATGTACAGCATGTATTCTCCAATATTGATTTTTCTGATGCTACCTTAGAGAAGCTGCGCTCTTCAGCATAGCGATATGCGCATTCTTGGCATTGACCCTGGAACTATAAATCTGGGCTATGGCATCGTGGATGTTAAGGAGGGAATGTGTATGGTGGATTGTGGGGTATTAAATGCCTCTCCTCGAGTTCCCGTAGAAGAGAGATTGCGTTCTTTATACGCCAAATTAAGCGAAATCTTTGCCACATATAGACCGGATGAGGTAGCTATCGAGGAGCCTTTTATAGGCCATAATGTGCGCTCGGCGTTTGCTATAGGTAGAGCACAGTCTATGGCTATCTTGGCAGCAGCTAACCAGGGATTACCCATTTACTATTATTCACCTGCCCAGGTGAAGCGACAGGTGACCGGCTATGGACAGAGTGATAAACAGCAGATACAGGAAATGGTGAAGATACAGCTTGGGCTTTCTCAGGTGCCTCAGCCGAGTGATGCTGCAGATGCTCTGGCTGTAGCCATTTGCCATATTCAGCAGAGCCGACTTAATCGATGGCTAACTGACAGAAATTAAGATGATAGCTACGTTGAAGGGAACATTGGAATATCGCGGTGTTAACTCCGTTATCATCAACGTAAGTGGCATAGGCTTTCAGGTATATGTTCCCGGTTCGACTTTAAGCCAATTGGGAACCATTGACAATAGGGTCTCGCTTTATACTCATCTTCACCTGAGGGAAGACAATGCCTCTCTCTATGGTTTTGCTACTGAGGCGGAGCTGGCTTTATTCAGAAACCTCATTTCTGTTTCGGGGATTGGCCCTAAAGCAGCCTTAGCGCTTCTTTCTGCCATGGATCCGCAGCAACTTGTCATAGCTATCACCAGCGATAATAGCGGCTTCATAAGCCAGGCGCCCGGCATCGGCAAAAAGATGGCTAAACGCATTGTGGTTGAGCTCAAAAGCAAACTGGAGAAAGAATGGGAGGGGGCTGCTTTGCCTCTGGCTGCGGAAAACGCTGATGTTGTGGCTGCCTTGACCAGCCTCGGCTATTCCGTGAGGGAAGCCAGCCAGGCTGTCTCTAATCTTCCCCTCTCTTCAGAGCTAAGCCTGGAGGAAAAGGTTAAACAGGCGCTGCAACAATTGGCAGGGGGGTGAGTCAGAGACGGGGGTCGGTTAGCGCCTTCGCTTTAATCATTCGTGCCATAACGATGGTCTGGATGGTAGACAACAGGGCAAAGAACCATATCCATGCCGGGATGCCCATGAAAACGGGCTGAACATTGTCCCAGTTCCAGAAATCCATTGCCAGGAAGAATATCCCTGCCATCAGGTAGAGATAGGGGTTGTGCAGCCATTTCGGCGCCTGGAATGCAAGTAGTCCTTCCCTCCACAGCATAACTACGTGGGTTAGCAGGTAAATAGAGAAGGCGACAATCATCACCCATATCACTGGCAGAAAAGCTCCTGCTGAGAACAGTCCAAGGTAAAACATGAGCAGTGTGCCCTCTCCACAGGCAATCGAAAGGATAGCGGCCAGGGAATAGACACGTTTGAAGTAAAGTCCGAACAGTACAGTAGGAAAGAGGACAGCGAGTCCAGAAAAGGTCTGGGTGGCAATCTGAAGGATGGTTGCCGGCGGTTTGTAAGCCAGTGCGAGGCCGGCGAGACTAATGAAAATAATGAAGATCCGGCCGGTAACGCTGCTGTGACTTTTCTGCTTACGTATAAGGGAAAGTATGTCCCTGCTGAAAATCGAGCTTAAAGTCAGCAGTTGTGAATCCATGGTCGACATGAGAGCAGCAATCCCTGCGGCCAGGATCAGCGATGCCATGAAGTCCCCGGAGATCGATGTGAGCATCATGGGAAGAATCTTATCGCTCTGTGTGCCTGCAAGGTCTGGAAAGGAAAGATGCCCCAGGACACCCACCGAAATTGGCAGGAAGAAGATAACCGTGCAGATAAGTGGATAAAGGAGCATGGTCCGGGAAATGCTCAACTTGCTGTGGGCGGAGAAAAAGCGCTGGAAGAGCTGTGGGAACATGGGGTCGCAGAAAAACCAGAGCAGGATGTAGCTGAACCAGATGCCAAAGGTGTATGTGCCGATTCCTCCCGGCCGGGAAAAGAGCTCTGGATTGGTGGCAAGGACTTTCTGGTTGGCGGCAATGAAACCG
>JAGMDB010000155.1 GCA_023128875.1 Dehalococcoidia bacterium
CCAATGTAACAAACATTAAAGCGTTTCGGTAAGTTGAAATCAACCTGAATAGTAGGTCCTTGCCAAGCATGTCCCAACGCATCTCTAAGTTTAATATCAATCTTGGGGCCATAGAAAACTCCTTCGCCTGGATCTAGATTGTAGGGCAGCTCAAGTTTCTCTAAAACACTCTTCAAAGATGCTGTGGCTTGCTCCCACATCCGAATGGTGCCAGCATATTTCTCTGGGCGTGTAGATAACAACATTTCATAATTGGCGAAGCCAAAAGTGGACATCATAAATTGTGCCAGTTTTACAACCCCTGCAACCTCCTCTTCAATTTGATCGGAATGACAGAAAATATGGGCATCATCTTGAGTGAATCCCCTTACCCTAGCTAAGCCATATAGTACACCAGCCCGCTCGTAACGATATACTGTGCCTAATTCTGCATATCTCAGGGGTAAATCACGATAGCTACGTAAGTGGCTCTTAAAAATCAGGATATGTCCCAAGCAATTCATAGGCCTTATTATGTATTGTTGTCCTTCTACTTCTATTGGTGGATATAAATAATCCCGATAGAAGTCCCAGTGGCCACTGGTTTTCCATAAGTCCAATTTGGCTATATGTGGAGTATACACAATATTGTAACCTCGCTTAATATGCTCCGCTCTCCAGAGATCCTCAATAATCTGCCGTAGCAAAGCACCCTTGGGATGCCAGCAAATTAAGCCAGGGCCAATTTCCTCATGAATACTGTAAAGATCAAGCTCCTTCCCTAACTTTCTATGGTCTCGTTTGGCAATCTCAGCTTGACAGGATAAGTAATCTTCGAGTTCTGTTTGACTATCAAAAGCTACTCCGTAAATTCTTTGCAACATAGGGCGTCTCTCATCGCCCCTCCAGTATGCCCCAGCTATATGAGTAAGTTTGAGAGCCTTTATTTCACCTGAGGAAGCTACATGTGGGCCACGACAGAGGTCAGCAAAATTGCCTTGCCTATAGATAGTCACTGAGGTGTCAGGAAGCTCGTTAATAAGCTCTAGCTTATAAGGTTGAGCAGCAAATAATTGATGTGCTGCCTCTTTGCTCATTTCTTCTCTGGTGAAGCGCAAATTGGCGTCAATAATTTCTTTCATCTTACTCTCAATCGCAGCCAAATCTTCCAGTTTTAATGCACGCGGTAACTCAAAGTCATAATAAAAGCCATTTTCGATAGCTGGACCAATGCCAAACTTAGCCTCAGGAAAGAGAAATTGTACCGCCTGAGCCATGACATGAGCAGCAGAGTGGCGCATCCTCTCTAATTTTTCTACTGCAGTCATCCCAGGGTCGCACCTTGCATGTGAACTGAAAATCTCGTGCCTAAAACATAAGGCACTATAAGAGTGGATTTTGTTGAAAATTCAAGATGTGGCAAATTACCGGCTGTTACTTCCAAAATATCTCTGCTTCCTTCTTGGAGCAGCTAACAATTATCATAGATAACGTTTTCCGAGAAGAGAATTAAACTCATAACACTGATTTCTTTCAGATACATCTATATTCTACCATCTCTC
>JAGMDB010000156.1 GCA_023128875.1 Dehalococcoidia bacterium
TCTCCGCTGGAGAAAGCAGTTCGAAGGCAAGATTCTTCCCTGTAGCAGGGTCATTTCTTATCCCATCTCCATCAGTATCTATATATCCAGCCTCGTCCAAGATCTCATTAGCCTTATCAGGGTCATAGTCGTATTGGGGTAAATTCGGGTGGTGCATCGGGTCTTCTGCGTATACCCAGCTATCGTATTTGTCCGCATACCCCTCGTACACCATGTCTACAATCCTGTCACGGTCTATCGCGTGAAGGATAGCATGCCTCACATTCTTGTCCTGAAACGGCGTGTCTTTATGAAGGTTAAATGTCAACCACTCCTGTGAAAGCCCCGCCACCATTTCGACTGCAATGTCTGGGTTTGCCTCAAAATCTTCAAGAGCACTTGGTGGAAGGCTAGTGTCTCCCAACACATCTATTTCGCCTTTCTGTAACGCCATAAGCATAGTCTCCAGGTTGCCATAAAGTCTGAAAACCACCTCATCTACATACGGCCTTTCTCCCCAATAATCATCATTGGCCACAAGCCACATATATTCGCCGGGTTTATATTCCTTTAACTTAAGCGGCCCAGAGCCAATCGCCTCCTTATTAGGATATTGGTGTATATCATCCTTATATGGCTCCAAGATGTGCTTTGGAACTATACTATCCCACCACCAAATGGGAGGATGAATTGTTGTAGTGGGTCTCGTATTTACAACCCTAACCGTGTAATCATCGATGACGTCAACATGGTCGAAACAAACATCGATATCGGCCCAGTCGGGTAGAGACACTAAGTGGTCACAGGTAAACTTGACATCCTCTGCCGTAAGCGGCATACTATCATGCCATCTGGCATTTTCCACAAGGTGTAGTGTATACGTCAAACGGTCGTCTGACACTTCGTAGCTCTGGACTATCCCAGGATTGAACTTGTAATAATCAGGGGGCAAGTTCAATCTGTTGAAGGCATCGTAAACTGAAAAATGGAAGAGACAGCCCCAATTTGTATACCGCGTGGCGCAATCCAGTACCAGAGAATTCAGTTCTGCGGTGAAGCCAATATTCAGCCTTCCACCGTATTTTATTTCCCCTTCCTCTGGCGGAGGAGTTACCTCTTCCTCTGGCGGAGGAGTTACTTCCTCTTCCGGTGGAGGAGTTACTTCCTCTTCCGCTACAGGGGCACATTGCATCATTGCACCCGACAAACCAAGCAGCAATACCAGTATTCCGACTACAGCTAATAGTCCTTTCCTCTTACTCATTTCCCCTCCTTTCTTAAATTTTTATTTTGTTTTCTCATTTTTGAGCTAAATGACCTCTTGTTTAGTTCATAATATCACCTCCCAACCATATCATCTGCATCTAGCTTTTCTATTTTTAGTCTACTGCTCTTGCTTGTTTCTGCAATCTCCTTCATCCTTCTTAGACCATGACTACCCATTTTACTGAATTCTTAACCATATTGGCGAACTATGATACAGACATTTCCCTGGAGCAGACCTCGTGGAACTTTACAGGAGCGCCCATATCGGCCATCATCTTCAGGAATTTTGTTGGGTCAAGACACTCAGGTGCAATTAATCCCCTGGGAGCATCTCCCCGCATAGACATCTTCACAGCTACAATTGCCGGCATGGCAACGCCAATCTCCGTTGTGCCAAATTTTCTATAGAATCCTAATTTCTCCTCAAGGTTGGTGTAAAGATGATAAGGCCAATATAGTTTGTATGTGATATCCTTTCCTGATTTGGCTCCTTTTATATCCATTACTACAAAACCTACAAACTTCGGTGGAAGTTTGACAGTGTTTTCGTTCTCCACCAGAAATTTATTGACTGGCGGTTTCATCAGCCTCAT
>JAGMDB010000157.1 GCA_023128875.1 Dehalococcoidia bacterium
CGACTTATCAAGCTCATAAAGGGTGGGAATAGATACACTGCGGTTATCTTCAGCGTAGAAAAGGATAAAATGCTGGCGATTATTAAGGAGGAATACCAACATCCCAGCCAAACAGGGCATCCTTCTTTTCCCTTTAAAGCAACGAAACGCTCGCTCCTTGAGGCTAGAGAATCTCCTCTCAGACGCAGTATCATCGGCGAGGGAGGTGAAGCAACAATGGAAGCTGAGCATGCTGAAGAAGAGGCTGGATATTCTACAGGTGAGAGCGAAACTTCACCGGAAGGTTTTTCTACACTCGAGGAGACCGATAGAGGAGAGGTTAAGTAGCAATGGGAATTGGAACAGTAAAGCCTATTGATATCGAAAAGGAGATGAAAAGCTCCTATCTGGACTATGCCATGAGCGTCATTGTCTCCCGAGCATTACCTGACGTGCGCGATGGCTTGAAGCCTGTGCAACGACGCATTTTATATGCCATGGATGGATTAGGGTTGCATCACAACACTTCGCATAAAAAGAGCGCCCGAATTGTGGGTGAAGTTATGGGTAAATATCACCCTCACGGGGATGCTTCAATCTATGACACTATGGTGCGCATGGCTCAAGACTTCTCACTGAGATATGTTCTGGTTGATGGACAAGGTAATTTTGGCAGCGTTGATAACGACCCGCCAGCAGCGATGAGATACACAGAAGCCCGGCTTGCTGAAATGGCTGAGGAAATGCTCGTCGACATCGATAAAAATACAGTCGCCTTTGTTCCTAACTTCGATGATTCACTCAAAGAGCCCTCCATCTTACCTGCCAGGTTGCCTAACTTACTGGTTAATGGCTCCTCAGGCATAGCTGTAGGCATGACAACAAACATCCCACCGCATAATTTAGGCGAGGTGTGCGATGCCATCGCCTATTTAATTGATAACCCACAAGCTACCACGGATGAGCTGTTGGATTTTGTTACAGGTCCTGATTTCCCCACAGCAGCTATAATCCTGGGGGAAGAAGGAATAAAGAGTGCTTATGTTACAGGGCAAGGAAAAATTACAGTCCGGGCTAAAACCAGTGAAGTAAGCACCAAGGGGGGTAAAAGACAAATAATTGTTACTGAGCTCCCCTATCAAGTAAACAAGGCAGCTCTAGTGGAGAGAATCGCTGAGTTGATAAAAGGGAAGAGGATTACAGGAATAGCTGAAGTGCGCGATGAATCCGATAGAGAAGGCATGCACCTGGTTATTGAACTCAGGAAGGGAGGACAACCCCGGCAAATACTTAACAATCTATATAAGTATACCCCAATGCAATCCGCCTTTTCTATTAACATGGTCGCTCTGGTTAATGGGCAACCAAGGCTGATTAATCTTAAGACAGCTCTAACCTGCTATATTAATTTCCGCTGTGAGGTCATTACCAAGCGTTCTCAATTTGAGCTTGAGAAAGCAAGAAATAGAGCTCATATCCTTGAGGGCTTCAGGATTGCCCTGGATAACCTGGAGCAGATGATCGGAATTATTCGGCAATCTGAGACTGTTGACGCTGCTCGCGCTAATTTGATGTCAGCGTTCAGTTTGTCGCAGGCCCAGTCACAAGCTATTCTTGACATGCCTCTTCGTAGATTGGCTCATATAGAACAGCAAAAGATAGCCGATGAATATGCTAACGTAGTAAAGGATATTTCTTACCTGGAGGATCTGTTGGCCAATCCCAGGAAGGTATTATTCCTGGTCAAACAGGATGTTGGCCAACTGAAATCCAAGTATGGTGATAAGCGCCGTACTTTAATTAGTAGAGAGGAAGTTACACAATTCCGCCAGGAAGACCTTGTTCCCCACCAGAAAGTAACAGTTAAGATTAGCAGTCAGGGTTTCATTAAGAGACTGCCCGTCAGCATTTACAAACTGCAGCGCCGTGGGGGCAGAGGTGTCATGGGAATGGTAACCCGTGAGGGTGATTTGCCCAGACATATCCTGGCAGCCGACACGCATGATAACTTGCTCTTTTTTAGCAGGCACGGCAGGGCTTATTGTCTAAAGTGCTACGAGATTCCTGAGGATTCATCCCGTACTACTAAAGGCATGTCAATAGTTAATTTGTTACCCATCGATTTGGAAGAGGAGATAACTGCGCTGCTAGCTGTGCCAAATTGGACAAGCAATATGTTCCTATTGATGCTAACTAAGGCTGGTGAGATAAAGAAGACTTCCCTGGATAGATTTTCCTCTATTAAGCGAAATGGCCTCATTGCCATGGGCCTCAAGCATGGCGATGAATTGGCGTCAGCTAGAATAGCCACCGATTCAGACGATGTTATCTTGATAAGTCAAAGAGGGCAGGCTATCAGATTTAAGGTCAAGAACTTAAGAACCGCATCGCGAACCAGTGGTGGCGTTCGTGGTATTCGCCTGACTGATGATTGCGTTGTCGCTATGGACGTCATCACCAGGGAAATGGAGGAATCTCAAAAGGCTTATCTGCTTACAGTGTCGGAAAAGGGGTTTGGAAAGTTAACCTCAATTAAGAGTTATTCTGCACAGCAGAGAGGAGGAAAGGGGGTTAAAGCTCACAGGGCTAGTGATAAAATAGGAAAACTTGTAGCAGCCAAGCTTGTAAGCAAAGACGAGGGATATTTAGTAATGTTATCAACCGTAGGCAATGTTGAGCGTATCCCCATTGAGCAGATCTCAGTTCAGAGCAGGAATGGCAGAGGTGTACATTTGATGGCATTGACCGAAGATGACAGCGTAGTTTCTATCACCACTGTAGGCAGATTGGCAAGCTAAAAAGTAAACTCGTAGAACGTTTGTACAGAATCTGATATCTGATATGAACAGGAAACCAGTGAGAGTAGCAGTAGATGCTATGGGTGGTGATTACGCCCCCCAGGAGATAGTCAAAGGGGCAATTCAGGCAGTTGAGCGAGATGAAATTGAGGTCATATTAGTAGGCTCTGAAGATGCTATCCACAGAGAGCTAGAGCAGCATGACGTTTCTGGTCTCGCCGTTCGTGTGGTGAATGCCACTGAATCTATACGTGATGGTGAATCTCCTGTAGCTGCACTGCGCCAGAAGCCAGATGCCTCTGTGCTAGTAGCTATACGCCTGGTGAAAGAAGGCCAAGCTGATGCCGTGGTAAGCATGGGCCACACGGGCGCAGTTATGGTGAGTGCTATTGAAATCCTGGGCAAACTGGAAGGCATCAAGCGCCCCACTGCCGGCACCTTTCTTTGCGGCTTTGCCCCCAACACCCTGGTATTCGATTTAGGGCCAAATGCTGATTGCAAACCACGCGACTTAATGAATTTCGCTACTATAGGATCTGTCGTCGCCAGGAAGATGCTGCACATCAATAACCCCACAATAGCCTTGCTCAGTAACGGCAGCGAGGAGGGAAAGGGAAATAAGTTAGTAAGAGAGGCTTACCCGCTTTTTAAGCAGAGTAGTCTGAATTTTATTGGCAACGTGGAGGGCAACGATATTCCGCTGGGAAAAGCAAATGTCATAGTCTGTGATGGATTCAGCGGTAACGTTATGATAAAGTTTTGTGAGGGCCTGGGTAATTCTATCGTTGAATGGCTAAGGATAAGGCTGGATAAACGCCTTCCACAGAAAGAAATCGATGCCATTGGAAATGATTTATTTGCTCTGACACATACGGTTGATGTAAGCGGTGGGGCAATGATTTACGGTGTCAATGGAGTGGTATGGATTGGGCATGGTCGCTCCAAAGCTCCTGAGGTGGCTGACTCTATACATCAAGTGAAGTTAGCGGTGGAAGCAAACTTCCTGGGAGAATTGAAATCAGAACTGGGGAAATTGCAATGAAGATTCAAATTCTGGGGGCACACGCATACGAGTGAGCAAATAAAAATTATTGTACTTTAGAAGATAAACAAATCAGAGGAAATTCATGCTAAAATATGGATGGTAACAAACTTTAGCCTAGGA
>JAGMDB010000158.1 GCA_023128875.1 Dehalococcoidia bacterium
TTACTGGCTGTTTTGTTGATTCCAATATTGAAGGATTGGAGAGGCGATTTCCACAGGTTGATTTTTTCTTTAAGCCAGGCGCTTACTCAGAGTTAGCTAGCTGGGTTCAGAAGCGGAGCATCTCTACCACCAAGCAAAGGTTCTTTCGTTCGCCCTCCGTGGAGTTCACCCCAAGCAAAGGGCTCACTGCTTCAGCTCGCCGCAATGACACAGGGAAACCCCTTCTCTCCTCACCCTGCGCCTTTGTTCCCATTATCCAGGGCTGTAATAATTTCTGCTCCTATTGTATTGTTCCATACAGAAGAGGCAGAGAGGTGAGTCGCCCTTTGGAAGAAATAGTTTGCGAAGTTGAAGCGTTAGTAAAGCAAGGGATAAAGCAGGTAACTTTGCTGGGACAGAATGTTGATTCCTATGGGCATGAGTTGCCCAGTAATCCTGATTTGGCTGATTTGCTAACTGAACTAAACGGTATTGACGACATTGCCAGGATTCGCTTTTTGACCAACCACCCTAAAGATTTGAACCAGAAGCTCATAGGAGCTATGGCGTCTCTGGACAAGGTTTGTGAGCACATGGAGTTACCTGTTCAGTCAGGGGATGATGACATATTGAGGGCCATGAAACGCGGATATTCCGTAGAACAATATTGCGAACTTGTTCATGCTGTGCGGCAGCGTATTTCTCAACTATCTTTGAGCACAGATATCATCGTTGGCTTTCCTGAGGAAACTGAGGAGCAATTTGAACATAGCCTTTCTCTACTGGAAGAGATAAAGTTTGATGTAGTTCATGTAGCTGCTTATTCTCCCCGCCCTGGCACCATTGCCTGGCGAAAATATAAAGATAGTGTTAGCCCGGAGATCAAAAAGGAGAGGCTTAGTAGGGTTGAACAACTTCAAGCCAATATAGCTGCTGAGATAAACTCCACCTATCAAGGCAGGATAGTGGAGGTGTTGGTAGAAGGTAAGAAGAGGGGAAAGTGGTATGGACGCACCAGAAGTGATAAACTAGTTTTTTTTGAGGAAAGCAATGAGTGCTCAGGGCAATTGCTGAAAATCAAGATTGAGAAATCCAGCCCTTGGGCACTGCAGGGCAAGGTTGAGTATAGTAGTTAATTAAAAAGGAGGAATATGATGGAACAACTCGGAAGCATGGCCCCAATGATTCTATTTTTGGTACTAATCTTCGCCATGATGTATTTTCTTATGATTAGACCGCAACGGAAAAGACAAAAGGAACATGAAGAGATGGAGAGAGAGCTTAGGAGGGGAGACAAGGTAATTACCGCTGGTGGAATCCACGGCCGAGTTGAAAACGTCGGCGAAGACACTGTAACTCTGAAGATAGAATCGGGGGCAACAATGAAGGTAGCTAAAAAGAGCGTAGCTGGTAAAGAAGGTAGGCAGGTAGGATAGCAAGATAACATACTAAAGCTTTGTGAATAAACCGCTTAAGTGGATAAGCTCAAACAAACTAGAGAGAGGATAACTAAGCTAAAAAAGGAGCTTAAGGCTATCATTGTAGCCCATAACTATCAGCGCCCTGAAGTACAGGACATTGCTGATTTTACCGGCGATTCTCTGGAGCTAGCGCGAAGGTGCATTGGGGTTGAAGCGGAGACGATTGTCTTCTGCGGTGTTCGCTTTATGGCTGAGACAGCAGCTATTCTGAATCCAGCTTCTACGGTGCTCTTGTCTCGTCCTGATGCTGGCTGCCCTTTAGCAAACATGATCGATATCAATAGCCTGAGGCAGTGGAAACATAGGTATCCTGAAGCTGCTGTAGTTGCTTATGTCAACACTACTGCAGCAATCAAGGCGGAAAGCGATATCTGTTGCACCTCTGCCAACGGGGTTGAAGCGGTGAATGCAGTGCCTGGCGAGGAAATCCTTTTCATTCCTGACCGAAACCTGGGGCACTACGTTTCCACTAAGACCAGCAAGAGAGTAATTCTTTATCCTGGCTTCTGTTATGTTCACGATAGGATTACTGTTGAGGAGGTAATGCTAGCTAAACAATGTTATCCTCAGGCCAGGGTATTGGTTCACCCCGAATGTCGCCCTGAAGTCATAGACCTGGCTGATGCTGCTTTGAGTACTTCACAGATGCTTCGCTATGCTAGAGAGAGCAATCACAAACTTTTCCTCATTGGCACGGAGGAAGGGATGTTGTATCCCTTGGGAAAGCAAAACCCAGAAAAGGAATTTCACATTATAACCAGTAATTTTATCTGCACCGATATGAAGAAGACTACACTGGAAACGATTACGGAAGCTATGAAGACAAGGGACAATGTAGTCACTGTGCCCGAAGAGATAAGAGCGAGGGCCAAGCAAGCTATTGATAGAATGCTTGCCATAGCCTGAAGGGAAAATGAGTGAATTACTATGATTATATAATAGTGGGCAGTGGTATTGCCGGGCTTTATATTTCCTTGTTCGCTATAGAACACGGCAGCGTTCTTATCCTGACCAAGGGCAGCATTGAAGATTGCAATACCAGATATGCTCAAGGAGGCGTTGCTGTTGCTATAGGCAAGGATGACTCTCCTGAGCTTCACTTCAAAGATACCATGGCTGCTGGGGATGGCTTAAGTGATGCTGAAGCTGTACATATCCTGACAAGCGAGGCTGCTGATTGCATTGCTGACTTAATCAAATTCAAGGTCCCTTTTGATACCTTGAATGGTGAAATTGCCCTGACCAGGGAAGCAGCTCACAGCGTGCCGCGTGTTATCCATGCTGGTGGAGATGCCACTGGTGAGCACATCGAGGTTACCTTAAGCCAGCAAGTGCGCTCCGTTCCAATTAAGGTCCTGGAATACTGCTTGGCTAGTGAAATTTTAGTAGATAAAGGGAAGGTGAAAGGCGTGAGGGCTCTTGATTGCCGAGCTGGTTCCGTAGATGAATACACCTGCCGATTTCTTGTCCTGGCCACTGGCGGTGTCGGGCGGCTGTTCAAATATACCACCAATTCCGATGTAGTTACTGGGGATGGAATAGCTTTAGCTTTTGAGGCAGGTGCAGAGATTAGCGATATGGAATTTTTCCAGTTTCACCCTACCGCTCTTCGTTTGCCAGGAGTGACTCCCTTTCTTATCTCCGAAGCGGTAAGGGGGGAAGGTGGCATACTTAGAAACGTGGAAGGTCGCCGCTTTATGCCGGATTACACCCCTGAGGCTGAACTGGCACCAAGAGATGTAGTAGCTCGAAGCATTATCTATGAAATGCGAAAGACAAGCAGCGATAGAGTATTTCTGGACGTCACTCACTTGCCACCGCGGTTGATTACCACCCGCTTTCCTCACATCTATCGTTTTTGTCTGGATCATAGCTTAGATATTACTAGAGGGCTCATTCCCGTCGATCCAGCGGCCCATTATCTTATGGGAGGGGTAAAAGTGAATGCTTGGGGGGAGACAAATATCTCGGGACTATTTGCTGCTGGCGAAACTGCTTGTACGGGAGTACATGGAGCTAATAGGCTGGCATCAAATTCTCTGCTTGAAGCAGTCGTTTTTAGTAAGCGGGTGATGCAAAGAACTACCTCTTCTTGTCATTTTGGGGGAGAGGAGCAACGGAAAAATCTCAAACGAGATTCCTCGCTTGCGCACGGGGTAAGCTCTGCCATCTCTTGTTTTCTTCCCCGCCGTGAAATATTGCCCGGCATACCATCATTTAATCTACCCAATTTGCAGTCTCTTATGTGGAACAAAGTGGGTATCCTTCGTTCAGGCGAGAATCTCAATGAGGCCGCAAATATCTTGGCCACCTGGCAACATTCCTTGTCTCAGCCCACCGACCGCCCTTCTTATGAACTGACCAATTTAGTTTTATGTGCCAGGCTTATGACTGAGGCTGCGCTGCTTCGTGAGGAGAGCCGGGGAGCTCATTTCCGCGCTGATTTTCCTCAGCCCTCGCCACAATGGGAGCGCCACATTATTTTCAAAAAGCCATGCAGCTAATTGAAGCCCAGATCGAAGAGATTATTGACCGCGTTTTAGCTGAAGACCTCGGTGGGGGCGATATTACCACTGAGGCTTTAATATCAAGCGACCAGCAAGGCATCGCTTCTATTGTGGCGAAGGAACAGGGCATTTTAGCTGGAATCGATGTGGCTAAGACGGTATTTCGTAGGGTGGACCCAGAATTAAAGGTGGCCGTTTTGCTTGAGGATGGGGCTAAAGTTGACTCAGGCAGCATAATTACCAAAGTAGAAGGCAAGGTAGCCAGTATTCTCAAGGCAGAGAGAGTGGCTCTGAATTTCCTGCAGAGACTCAGTGGCATCGCCTCAGAGACAAATCGCTATGTGGAAGCAGTGAAAGGATTGCCGGTGCAAATCACTGATACCAGAAAGACGACTCCAGGTTTAAGATTATTGGAGAAATATGCTGTTAGGGTTGGTGGTG
>JAGMDB010000159.1 GCA_023128875.1 Dehalococcoidia bacterium
ACAGTTTCTACAGATTACGATACTAGCAATCGCCTTTACTTTGAAGCTTTGGATGAGGAAAGTATACGGGATATTCTTGAGAATGAAGGCGTTGCTAACCAAGCAAAGCAATTTCCAGCGTCCATTGTTCAGTTTGGTGGGCAAACAGCCATAAATCTGGTTGAGCCCCTAGCTCGCTGCGGCTTACGGATTCTTGGTTCCAGCGCTGAAGCTATAGACATAGCTGAAAACCGTCGTCGTTTTGAAGACTTTCTGAACAGGTTAGGTATTCCGCAGCCACCCGGGGCTAGCGCATTATCTGTTGAGGAGGCGCTAACCATAGCTAGGTCTTTAGGCTATCCATTGCTGGTGCGCCCCAGCTATGTCCTTGGTGGTAGAGCTATGGAAATTGTCTATGATGAGACTGAATTAATTCGTTACTTCACAATGGCTTTAGAGATGGATAGGCAACATCCTGTGTTGGTCGATAAATACCTACAGGGCAAGGAGGTTGAGCTGGATGCTGTTGGTGATGGGGAGAGGGTGCTTATCCCTGGCGTAATGGAGCACGTTGAAAGGGCTGGTGTGCATAGCGGTGATTCTATAGCTGTCTATCCCGGGGTGAATCTGACAGAGGATGAAGTGAATACCATGGTGGATTATGCCACTAGAATTGGCTTAGCTCTCCGGATTAAAGGCCTGCTGAATATACAAATGGTGGTCATGCCAGAAAATGGCTCCTCATCTGTATATGTGCTTGAGGTAAATCCCCGAGCCAGCCGAACGATACCGTTTATCTCCAAAGTAACTGGTGTGCCCATGGCGCGGATTGCCACCAAAGTGATGGCTGGCATTAGCCTCAAGGAGCAAGGTTACCGCGGTGGATTATGCAAGAGGCAGAGCTTGGTGGGCATAAAAGCTCCGGTTTTTTCCATGTCCAAGTTAATCGGGGCGGATAACTATCTCGGGCCCGAAATGAAATCCACAGGTGAAGTGATGGGCATTGATTACAATTTTGAGGCTGCTCTGGTTAAAGCGCTGTTAGCTGCTGGTTTGATGCTGCCTCACAAGGGTGGTTTGCTCCTTAGCATCGCAGATAGAGATAAAGCTGAGTCCGTACCTATGATTAGAAAGTTATATTCTCTTCATTATATGCTTTATGCCACAGAAGGAACCGCAACTATGATTGAATCGCTGAATTTTCCTGTAAAAATGGTGACCAAGAAGCTGGGTGAAGGGCACCCCAATATCGTTGACGTTATCCAGCGTGGCTTTGTAGACGGGGTGATCAATACTATCACGGGAGGGCGCATACCACTAAAGGATGGATTCACTATCAGGCGTGCTGCTGTAGAAAGGAATATACCTTGCTTTACCTCGTTAGACACTGCCCGGGTAGCTATAGAGGCCCTAACAAATTGCAGCCCGATTTTCAATGTTCAACCAGTGAGGGAATACCTAAAAAATCAAAAGGCAAAAGTTAAAAATCAAAATTACAATTCAAAATGCAAAGACGTTTGATTTTGATATTGTTCAGGATTTGTGATGAAAGAGTTCGTGTGCACCATAACTTCTAATGTGGAAATCGTGCCTGGTGTGAATCTTGCGTGGCTTGAAGCGCCTCATATAGCGGCCACAGCCCAACCAGGGCAATTTGTTACGCTGCGCTGTGAAGATTTCATATTGCGTCGCCCTCTTAGCATACATCAGGTAAATTCAGGTCGAGTCGCTTTTCTGTTTAAGGTGGTAGGCAAAGGCACTCTGTGGCTATCGCAGCGCCAGAAGGGTGACAGAATAGACATCCTCGGGCCTCTGGGTAAAGGGTTCGGCATTGAGGCAGGTTCAAGAAATTTGTTGTTGCTGGCTGGCGGCATTGGTATTAGTCCACTTGCGTTTTTAGCGCAGCATGCTGCGGTGCAGCACTCAGTAAGGCTGATTTATGGAGCAAGTACGGCCAGAGAACTCTGTCCTTTATCGTCATTGCCGAGCGGAGTTCAATTTGTCCCCGCCACGGAGGATGGCAGCATGGGCAGAAGGGGGTTGGTAACCGATGTTTTGCCTGATTTCCTGGAGTGGTCTGACCAGCTATATGCTTGTGGACCGATGGGTATGTACAGGGCGATGTCAGAGCTAGCTTGTCATTCCGAGGCAGCAGAGCAGCCGAAGAATCTCACTCGAGGCAAAGCCCGCGAGGAATCTAAGTTAAAGAAGTGTCAGGTTTCTCTGGAAGTAAGAATGGGCTGTGGTATCGGAGCTTGTTACGGGTGTAGTATAAATACGAAGAAGGGGTTAAAGAAAGTATGCCATGATGGGCCGGTATTTGAATTGGACGACATTATATGGGGGGAGGTGAAAATATGACCGGCCACTATGCTATCGCGAGCTTCTTCGAAGAATTCTAAACCGAAGCAGTCTTTTAAGGAGGCAGGCATATGACCGTGGTAACTAAAGACATCACATTTCAAACAGAGGGGAATTGCGATATTATTGACATAACACCTCAAGTGGCGGGCAAAGTGGAGGAATCAGGAGTGAACAATGGAATAATAACCCTGTTTGTATGTGGCTCAACGGCAGGCGTAACCACTATTGAGTATGAATCGCGGCTGCTCAGGGATTTCAAGGATATGTGGGATAGGGTGATACCTCGAAGCATTTCCTACGAGCACGATAAGACCTGGGGAGATGGAAATGGCCATTCTCATGTGCGTGCTTCTATGCTCGGGGCTTCATTGACTATACCCTTTGTGGACAAAAGGTTAACTTTGGGTACCTGGCAGCAGATAGTCCTCATTGATTTTGATAATCGCCCAAGGTCACGCAAAATATTGCTCCAGGTTATGGGTGAATAAGAGAGCTACCAATCTGTTGCCTCTAGCACGGCGATAGCGCCAATTCACCACCATCAAGGTAGAGCGTCTGGCCTGTCATGTAATTGGAGGCATCGGAAGCCAGATAAACGGCCAGGAGCCCCAGGTCGCGCACATCTCCCACCCTGCCCATAGGAATGCAGCGGAGCATTTGCTCTCTAAGCTGCGGATCACTATGTGCTCTTGCCGTGAGTGGTGTAGGGAAGTCCCCCGGTCCTATAGCGTTGACATTGATATTGAAAGGGGCCCACTCCAGGGCTAAGCAGCGGGTAAACATATTCACCGCTGCTTTACTGGTGTTATATGATATATAGTAAGCAATACCCATCTCTGCATTAACAGAGCTGATGTTGATAACTTTGCCTCTTCTTTGCTCGATCATGTAGGATCCCACAGCCCTGGTGCAGAGGAAAATACTGGTTAGATTGGTGTTCATAATGAGGTGCCATTCCTCCTCGCTAATGGGGGTATTTGGGTCGCGTACTCCCTCCCATCCGGGGAGTTTTATGCCAGGCAAAGGGACTAGTTGCTTGGCATAACCTGTGCCAGCATCATTAACAAGTATGTC
>JAGMDB010000016.1 GCA_023128875.1 Dehalococcoidia bacterium
GGCATACTCATTAAGGATAATCATCTGGCAGCACTTCGTAGCCTTGGATTAAACCTCAAGGAGATTATAGCTAGGGCTCGGCAAAATGCTTCACAACGGCTAAAAATTGAAGTAGAAGCCAAGACTGTGCGAGAAGCCACGGAGGCTGCTGAGGCTGGGGCAGATATCGTTATGCTCGATAACATGAGCCTTGAAGATATGCATCAAGCAATAAAACTTATTCAGGGTCGTGCCTTGATTGAAGCCTCTGGAGGTGTAACCCTGGATAAAGTTCGAGCCATTGCTGAAACTGGAGTCGATTTCATCTCGGTTGGCGCTCTTACTCATTCAGCCAGAGCCCTAGATATCAGCTTGAAGCTTGAGTAGCTTTTCCTCTGGTGCAAGACCATGAGCTCTGAGCAAGGTGACGTCATTGAGAATGTTTGTGGTGCTCCCGTCGGCTACTATTATCCCACCATCTAGTATTATAGTCCGCTGACACAAAGCCCTTATCAATTCTAGGTCGTGGGCGGCAATGATTCTGGTCATAGGTAGTCGCTTTACCACCTCGATTAAAGACCACTTGCTTCTTGGGTCGAGGTTACTACTGGGTTCGTCCAGAACCAAAAGCTCTGGATTTAGAGAAAGGACAGTAGCAATGGCAATCCTTTTCTTTTCACCAACGCTGAGGTGATGAGGGGAGCGTTGCTCATAACCATCCATCCCTACCAATTTCAGAGCTTGAGCCACGCGCTGCTTAACCTGTAATTCAGAATAGCCCATGTTTATAGGACCAAAGGCAACATCATCAAAAACAGTTAGTGAAAAGAGTTGATCATCAGGGTCCTGAAATACCAGTCCAACTTTTCTTCTTGTCTCCTTCAGATTTTTCTCCTCTACAGGCAGGCCAAAAACCTTTATTGTATTGTTACCGCGAAGGATACCATTGAGATGGAGTAAAAGCGTTGATTTGCCAGCACCATTGGGGCCGATTACCGCCAGGTTCTCAGCGGAGTAAACAACCAAGTTAATATCTTTGAGCCCCTGGTGCCCATCAGGATAAAAGAAAGAAAGATTTTCGATATCTACAATCTTGTCCATAACCTTTCAAAGCTACCAGAAGATGATGGCTGAAGAAATGATAACAAGGCCAAAAGCAACACCGAAAGAAGCATCAATTCTTTTGAAACCTAATTGGCGCAGGCTGCGGATTTCGTCACCAAAACCCCGGCATAGCATAGCGGCATAAATACTCTCGCCCCGTTCATAACTCCGAATAAACAGAGTGCCAATCATGTTGCCGAGAGTCTTTAACTGGCGAAGCCGACCGCCTCCAAAGCTGCGGCTATCACGAGCTTGTCGCATTCGCATCGCCTCATCTACCAAAACGAAGATATAGCGATACATAAAAGAAAGAATCAATATTATCACTTTGGGTATGCCTAACTGTTTCAGACCTTTTAGCAAATCAACAAGCTTTGTTGTCGCTGAAAGCAAAATCAAGCTAAAAATACAGAGCCAAGCTTTAACGGCCACATTTGCCAGAATGAGCAGGCCAGCATAAGTCACTGAGACCTGCCACAGCCAGATATTGTAGCTGCCAGCTATCTCACCTGGCTTAAGAAACGGGATGAAAACAGCAACCAGCAAAACGAAGGGGAAAATTACTAAAGATCTCTTTAAGACATAGAAAGGTGGTAACTTGGCAATAATGAGCAAAGAAGTCACGAGGCAGAGGTGAAGAGCAAATGCGCGCCAATTACTCGTTGGTGTTAATACCACAGAAATAATGAAAGCTAAGCTAGCGATGAACTTGGTTCGGGGGTCAAGCCTGTGGATTAGACTATCTAAGTCACTATACTTGTCAATGAAACTATGCTTCACCTTTTGCCTTTAATAATCGAGCTAAGCTGTAACCAATGGCAAACACTAGAAGCGTGCCAATTAAGCCAGCCAGAATTGTTGCTACAGCTTCGCTTTTTATTCCGGGCACCATGTAGTCAGGGATGGCCTCAAAAAAAGCTTCACGAGCTGTTTCCATAAATCCCTTGTCCTCAGCTATCCTCTCTAGCCCATCAGGTGAGGAGGAAGCTAAAGGAGATAATACGGCCAAAAACAAGGCAAAAATCAAAGCGCCATGCCACCATTTAAATCTCATGTAATCCTCCTTTAAGCCTTTTGTAATTCCAGCAGGTCAGCTCTGGTAGCCATGATTAGATTAAGTACTGCAGCAGTTATTAGCCCTTCACCAATACCGATAAGAGCATGGATACCTGCCATCGCCGGTAAAGCTATTTTTAGTGGCACCGTGCCTGAAATAGCTAATTCAAAGGCACAGGCAACAGATGCTATCGCTACAGAAAACCAAGCAGCTAAACCTCCGCCAATCAGTTTTCTTTTTCTCCCTTCACCAAAAAGTGCACTACCCCGGTAAATATGATAAGCGACGAAGCTGGCAATAATTCCCATATTAAGGATATTGACTCCCAGGGCAAAGAGCCCTCCATCCTGAAATACCAGACACTGAACCACCAGCACGCAGGTCATTATCAGTATCCCTCTCCAGGGGCCTAAGAGAATAGCGGCCAAAGCAGCCCCGACAAAATGTCCCGATGTGCCTCCGGCTATTGGGAAATTAAGCATTTGCGCGGCAAAGATGAAAGCAGCTAATACCCCCATCAGCGGGATTTGCTTCTCCCCCATCTTTTTCTTTGTTGCCTTGACAGCGTAGGCCACAGAACCACCAGCTACGACACAGCCAACTGTGGCCACTGGCGCGCTAATAAAACCATCAGGTATATGCATCTAAGGCCTCCTTTAGAACAAATTTTCATCAATCAATTGCATTGCCGATTTGGATTAAGAAAAGGCATCTTAAGGTTTCCTAAGCAACTTCTTCCTCCCGGTTTTTTCAATATTTCCTATATCTGCAATTAATTGCAATAATGGAGCAAAAAAATTAATCTTTCTCCAGTTGCACCGTAGACTTCACAAAATCCACCTGACGCACCTTACCCTCAAAAACTCTCCTTTCCCCAAAGAGGGTCACTATCTCCACCCGCTCGCCATCGATTATCATATAAGCGATGTCCTCTAAAATTGGTTCATCTCCTTCTGCAGCCTCATAAACTTTAGCCAGACACATTTCACTCCCTCCCCATGCTCTTTGTAAAGCCATATCGCGCTTTCTCCAGGCAGTTACTAGCATCAGCCATCCTGGCGGCTGCTTCCTGTAGCTGTTGTGCCACCTCGCCAAGTAAAGAGGCAACCTTATCAGCCCAATCACGGAACTCCCGCTCATGCTCGCGGTTATGCTCAATCCAATAGTCAAGCAAAATAGGCAATCTTTCTTGAATGTCACTCATTATCGGCCCTCCTATTTATAATAGTTAGCTAGGGTAGCTCCTTTTTCTTGCGGCACTCAGCACACTTCCCCGAAATAGCCAGATGTCTAAGGTCAGCTTCAAAACCATATTCACGCAACAGAGTGTCCTTTAGTAAATATAGTGCAGACTCTTCCAGTTCCATTATCCTGCCACACCTGCGGCAAACAAGGTGGTGGTGATGCCCCTTTTCAGCGACATGATAGCGGACACGTCCCTCACCAAAATCCGTTTCAGTAACTAGGTTGAATTTCTCCATCAATTCTAAGGTGCGGTAAACAGTAGAGATGTTGCTATAGGGATAGCGGCTATGTAATTGCTTATAGATTTCTTGAGCACTGATATGACCTTCAGCATTGTGAAGAGCTTCAATAACCAACATGCGATGCGGAGTTAATCGATAACCTTTTGCCTTTAAGATTTTATGGCAGCTCATTGGAAGCCAGAATTATAACAGGTCTTCAGAATTATTGCAATAAGTTGCTAATGCAATTATTTGATTTTACTTTCTAATAATAAAGTTACCGGTCCGTCATTATAGATTTCTACCATCATGTGCTCTTGGAAAACCCCTGTCTCAACCCTGAGGCTGGTGGAGCGGACTTGGTCCACAAAAGAATCATATAATGCCTTAGCCCTGCCTGGTGGAGCCGCTTCGGTGAAGCTGGGGCGCCTCCCTTTCCGTGAATTCGCCAAAAGGGTAAACTGGCTTATTATCAAAATTTCCCCTTGTATTTCCAATGCCGAAAGGGCAAACTCACTTGCCTCGTTGCCGAAAATACGCAAATTAACAATTTTGTTTGCTAAGTAACGAGCATCGTTTTCCGAATCATCGTTGGCAATGCCAACAAACACAAGCAGCCCTGGCCCAATGCTACCTATCACTTTGTTACTAACACTTACCGAAGCGTTAGTAACCCGCTGAATTAATGCTTTCATTTTTGCATTTCTAATTTAATAGTGTTAGAATGAAATTGCAAGAATATTATACCCAAAAAAGTGGGCAAAAGACCCACTTTTTTATTAAATTTATAATTGTAGGATTGAGAAGAAATGAAGACGGAATTTATGGCTGCTATCGCCCAACTCTCGGCTGAGAGAAATCTACCGAAAGGGGTAGTTTTAGAAGCTTTAGAATCGGCGCTTATCTCAGCCTATAAAAAAGACGCGCTAACCCATGAGCAGGATATCTCGGTCAAAATTGATCCTAATACTGCTGATATCAAAGTTTATATTAGAAAAGCCGTGGTTGAGCCAGTTACCAATCCACATCGAGAGATCTCCTTGAGTGATGCTCAAAAATTGCGGAATGGCGCGCAAATTGGCGAGGTGATGGAGATAGAATCGAGGCTAAAAAATACCGGGCGAATTGCGGCTCAAACAGCAAAACAAGTTGTTTTGCAGCGGCTACGTGAAGCAGAGCGTCATGCAATCTATGACCAGTTCTCTGCTAAAGAAGGTGAGATTGTCACCGGGACAATCCAATCCATTCAACCCAGACAAATCTACGTTGGTTTAGGCAAAACAGAGGCGATACTTCCCTTTACAGAACAGGTGCCTGGTGAGCATTACCGCACAGGAAAACAGCTTAAATTCTACCTTCTGGAGATAAGTCAGGGGATTAGAGGGCCCCAAATAATAGCTTCTCGCTCTCATCCCAATTTGCTGCGGCGCCTTTTTGAACTGGAAATCCCCGAAATCCATAGTGGTATTGTAGAAGTGAAAGCTGTGACACGGGAGGCAGGGCGGCGAAACAAGGTAGCAGTGTCAACTCACCAAGAAGGCGTCGAGCCTATAGGTTGTTGCCTTGGGCCTCGTGGCATTAGACTACAAAATATCATTAACGAACTAAATGGTGAGAAAATAGATGTAGTTCAGTGGCATGCTGACCCCAAGGTATTTATTTCTAATGCTCTTGCCCCAGCGCAAGTCGTGAGTATCGAATTGAACGAAGCGGAAAACACAGCTACTGTAATCGTTCCCAGCAAACAACTATCTCTAGCCATAGGCAGGGAGGGACAAAATGCCAGGCTGGCAGCAAAGCTCACGGGTTGGCGGATTGATATTAAGAGCACCTCTGCCGTTGAAGCGGAAACAGCAAGCTTACCCGAGGCTGCTCCCGATGAATCAGAAGGTGGTGAGTTACCCCCAGCTGTACCAAGCCAACCTCAAGCGCCAGAGCCTATTAGTGAGGATGAAGTAAAAGATATAGCTACACTTTTGGCCAGTGATGAATTCAGATTGGCTACGGAGACTCCTTCGGTGAAATCTGAGGAAGAGTCGCAGATTCGCTTTGCCGAAGATATTTTGCCAAGCAGGGCAAAGATAGAAACGCCAGCCAAGAAAAAGAGCGCAAAGTTGGCGAAAGGCAAACCTAAAGCAAAGACCATTAGAAAGGGAAAAGCCCATTTAGAAGACAATGAGCCGGAAGAATAAACATATACCTCAGCGTACCTGTGTTGCTTGCCGACAGAGGGCAAATAAAAAGGAGCTGATTCGCTTGGTGCATACCAACAAAGGGGTTGTCGAGATAGATACGTCTGCCAGAAAACTGGGTCGAGGTGCTTATTTATGCCCTATCAGAAGTTGCTGGGCGATAGGGCTGGAGCGGAACTATCTGGAGCGAGCCTTGAGAGTGAAGCTTAGCGCCAATAATCGCCGAGCTTTAATAAACTACAGCGATAATTTGTCAAAGGAAGGCCAGCTTTGAGTAGTAGAAAAGTGGAGCCCGTGGATAATCAGAAGGAGACGAATCAATCAACTTTGCTTCACATTGAGCTCCCGCTCTCCATGACTGTAAAACAATTAGCCGATGCCCTAAAAGTGGAGCCGGTGAAGGTTATTAAACAGCTTATGCGCAAGGGCATTATGGTTAACATTAACCAGAGCATTGATTTTGATGCCGCTGCCAAGGTGGCATCGGATTTTGACTATAGGGTTCAGAAGAAAATAGAACCTCGAGTCATGCCTTCTGCTAAGAGGACAGGAGATAAACTTCAAGCTCGCCCTCCGGTAGTTACTGTGATGGGCCATGTTGACCACGGTAAAACAACTCTTCTTGATGCTATTAGGAAGACTAATGTAATTGCTCGTGAGGCAGGAGCCATTACACAACATATTGGTGCTTACCAAACTACAGTGAACGCGCGTAAAATTACTTTCCTCGATACGCCAGGGCATAAAGCTTTCACTGCTATGAGAGCTCGTGGGGCATATGCCACAGACATTGTTGTATTGGTGGTTGCTGCGGACGATGGTGTTATGCCCCAGACTGCGGAGGCCATAGACCATGCTAGAGCTGCGGAAGTGCCCATAGTAGTGGCGATTAATAAAATCGATAAACCCGATGCCGACTCTGAACGTGTAAAGCAGCAGCTTGCCGATTTGGGTTTAGTCATCGAGGAATGGGGTGGTGATACTGTTTGTGTCCCCATCTCAGCTAAAAAGGGGCAAGGGATCTCAGATTTACTGGAAAACCTATTTCTTGTTGCTGATATATTGGAGCTAAAAACTGATCCTAATTGTGAGGCAGAAGGTGTGGTTATTGAGGCAAAACTAGATAAAACTAGAGGCCCCTCGGCTACTCTCTTAATCCAGAAAGGCACTCTCGAATCGGGCAACGTCATAGTAGTTGGCAATACCTGGGGCAAAATCAAGGCTATATTCGACGACAAAGGAAAGAGGATTAAGAAAGCTGAGCCATCGACTCCTGTTGAAATTCTTGGCTTAAATAGCGTGCCAGATGCAGGAGAGAGCTTTACAGTAGTTGCTGATGAGCGTCACGCACGAGGTATTGTAGGTAAACATGAGGCTGCGCGAGCTCGTGTGCCTTTAAGTTTAAGCACCCTCTCCAGTCAAATAAGCGATGGGCGGGTGAAAGACCTCAATATAGTTTTGAAGGCGGATGTCCATGGTAGCATCGAGCCAATAAAGAACTCCATAGAACAATTGAATACAGAAAAGGTGAGGGTTAAGGTGATACATGCTGCTAGTGGCAGCATTACAGAGAGCGACGTACTTTTGGCTTCAGCTTCTAAAGGTATTCTCGTAGGCTTTAATAGCGATCTAGCGCCAGGTGCACAACAGCTAGCCGAAATAGAAGGGACAAGTATTCGGAGATATGATGTAATCTACAAATTAGAGGATGATATAAGTAAAGCATTAGAGGGAATGCTTGAGCCAACCTACGCCGAAGTGCTGGGAGGGTATGCTGAGGTGCGAGCTATATTTTCTGGTACTAAGCGGAGCAAGGTAGTAGGAGCTTATATCAGGGAAGGCAAGGTATGGCGAGATGCCAAAGCCAAAATATTGCGACAAAATGAGGTGGTCTGCGAAACCAGAGTCTCCAGTTTAAGGCGTTTCAAAGAAGATGTCACTGAAGTAGCTGCTGGTCTTGAATGTGGTGTAGGTATAGAAGGGAGCACCGATCTATATGTTGGCGACGTTATTGAGTTTTATAGAAGGGAAAGGGTAAGCTAGAGCAGGAAATGAAGAATCTCAGAGATCCCTCGCTAAGCTCAGAATGACAGGGGGATTCATAGGAGATTTGGATGTCTAGACGTACTGAACGACTAAACAAACTTATCAAGCAAGAAATCAGTGATTTGCTTGAGCGCAAGGTAGATGATCCAAGACTGAATAATCTTATCTCAGTAACGGAAGTTTCAGTTTCACCTGATCTTAGATATGCCAAAGTATTTGTTAGCATTCTGGGAAACGAAGAAAATAAAACTGACATGTTAACAGGCTTTACTGCTGCTTCAGGGTTCTTGCGTAAGAAATTAGCTTCACGCCTAAAGTTGAAGTGCACTCCGCAGATTAGCTTCCACTGTGATGATTCTATTGAGCACGGGGCAAGAGTATCCGAATTGTTCAACCGGGTTAACAGTATTGAATAGTTTGAGTTTTTGGGGCAAGACTGGGATATTGACATTGTTGTATATGATAAAGTAAGGTAGATGAATGCTGGCTAAGAGAAAGGGGGTAATTTTTCATGCAGGTGGATTGCTTGAAGTGTCGTGTAGAGAGAGTCATTGAAAATTCGACTTCATTATTATTGAGAACCGGAAGTCACCAATTCACGGAATCTGTTATGTATATGAGACCAAGGCATTTATGATTGGTGAAACTTAATTTCCTTAGAGTGGCAGAGGGGACTAAAGGAAACAATCTTCAGCTAGTTTCTTCGTGGTGCTAGAATAAGTCAGAGGTGTTGTTTGTGCTGTTTGAGCAACTAAAGCCGTATAACTATTAAGCAATGGTATTTCTATCTAAGAAAGAAGGAGAAGCAAATTATGGGAATGATAAATGTGGCTATCATAGGTGTTGGTAACTGTGCCTCGTCACTTGTTCAGGGAGTGTATTATTACAAAAATGCTAAAGAGGATGAATTTGTCCCCGGCTTAATGCACGTCACGCTGGGAGGCTACCATGTAAGTGATATTAACTTCGTGGCTGCATTTGATGTGGACAAGAACAAAGTAGGCAAGGACCTGGCTAAAGCTATTTGCACCTCGCCTAACAATACTCTCAAGTTTTGCGATGTGCCCAAAACCGGAGTCAAAGTCGATCGTGGTATGACCCACGACGGGCTTGGTAAATATCTCTCTCAAATCATTACCAAAGCGCCAGGCCCAACAGCCGATATGGTAAGCATCCTCAGGGAGACTAAAACTGATGTAGTGATTAACTATTTGCCTGTAGGAAGCGAGGAGGCAACCAAGTGGTATATAGAGCAGGTGCTGGCTAGCGGCTGCGGCTTTATCAATTGCATACCAGTCTTCACTGCTCGTGAGTCTTACTGGCAAAACCGATTTGCTGAGCGTGGATTGCCTGTTATTGGTGATGATATCAAATCTCAAGTTGGTGCTACTATTACTCATCGGGTATTAACCAGGCTTTTCCATGACCGTGGTGTTAAATTGGAACGAACTTATCAACTGAATTTCGGTGGTAATACTGATTTCTACAATATGTTGGAGAGAGAGCGCCTGGAATCCAAGAAAATCTCCAAGACAAATGCTGTTACTTCGCAGTTAGACTATGACATGGGCCCTGACAATATCCATGTTGGCCCTAGTGATTATGTCCCTTGGTTAACAGACCGCAAGTTTTGCTATATAAGAATGGAGGGGCGCACCTTTGGCGATGTTCCCTTAAATTTGGAACTGAAGATGGAGGTATGGGATAGCCCTAATTCAGCGGGAGTGGTTATTGATGCTATAAGATGCTGCAAATTGGCTTTAGACCGTGGCCTAAGTGGAGCTATAGCGGCACCCTCGGCATACTTTATGAAATCTCCGCCAATCCAATATTCCGATGCTGAAGCTCGCTTGAGGACTGAAACATTTATCACGGGGGAAAAGCAGGAAGAGCCTATTTCGCTGCCTGCCCCATAGGCAACTAAACTCGAGAAACAAACCTTATTTTCGTGGCAAAATTGCTAATCTCAAATTGTGCAACTTTAAACAGAGCCAGGTGTTAGATTGTTTTGCTTGTTGAGATTTAACAAAGGCTAGCCGAACCCAGAGGGGGCTAAGATGATAAGCTTGGTCGTGACAGAAGGTTCTGGGGCGATGGATATCTATTCTCAGAAACTTGCTGAGAAACTGGATGTCCCTAAAGTCCATACAGATATCTACCACAAGATAGCTAATCGTTTCAATATCTCCTGGTTCTCACCAAATGCACTAAGGACTATCGCAGAGGACCGGAGCTTTGTAAAAACACTAAATAACCTGAATGGCATAACCCACTTGCCCAATCAGCACCTGGGGCGATACGGAAACTTTCTTAGAATGCCGTACATCATAACTGTGCACGACCTCATCAGGTATCTTGATCTTAAGGAGGACAGAGCATATATTCATCATCCTAACCACAGAGATGAATTTTACTTGAATTGTGATTACAAAGGCGTCAAGAAAGCAGCGAGAATAATAGCAGTATCTGAGGCCACGAAAGGAGACCTGATCCATCACCTCGGGATACCTGGGGACCGAATAAGCGTTATCTATCCCGGTGTTGACCACGCAACTTTCAGGCCATCGCTCCAATCAAGTAACTTTGAATACTCCTACATACTGTTTGTCGGTTCAGAGCACCCCAGGAAGAATCTATTAACTGTGCTCAGAGCATTTAGCAGACTCAAAAAGCAACCAAGCTTTAACAATCTAAAGCTAATCAAAGTGGGCAAGGCCGGAGGGCGAGAAGCAGATTTCAGGAAACAGTCAATGAAGGTTATCAATGCTCTAAATTTAGATGGAGAGGTAATATTCACTGAGACTGTTTCTAAGGAAGATTTGAGGACATACTACTGCAACGCTAAGTGTTTCGTTTTCCCTTCCTTGTATGAAGGCTTTGGCTTTCCTCCTTTGGAAGCAATGGCTTGTGGCTGCTCAGTGATAACCTCCGATAGCTCCTCATTGCCAGAGGTAGTAGGCGAAGCAGCAATCAAGGTTCCCCCTCATGATATTGAGAGGTTAACAGACGCTCTAAGGGAAGTCCTCACCAATCGGCAGCTCAGGGAGAGCCTTATTGCCAGAGGGATAAGCCAAGCTGCTAGATTCTCTTGGGAGCAAACAGCACAAAAAACTCTCCAGGTATATGAAGAAGTGGAGAAAGGTTTCCACTGATTCTTCGAACTGCGTGCATGTTTAATTCTCTTTGCCAAATAAGCTATACTTCGACATTGCACTTTTATCCCTAAGAACTTACTTAGTAAGATTAAGAGAAGGCTAATCGACGAGAGAATGACTTTCACAAGCCAACTGTAAAATGCTTGGTATACATCTGCGCGATGTTATCGGGGGCTCTGATCATCGTTCCCTGAGCAAAGAGAATGTGGATTGGGAAATGGCTGCTACGCATTTGCCTCGCAAAGCAATTAAGGTTTGTGAATTTGCTGAGTGGAGTGAGGAAAAATAAATTCAATGTGTGGTTAACCTGCTGCAAGAGAACAAGGTAGCAGGTTAGCTGAGGCGAGTGCAAATGCCAAACTTACTAGAGCTTCGAGGAAAATTAGGCTCATACATTACCAGGCCAATAATCGGGAGCTTGGACAAGAGTGGAATAAAGCCCACTACTCTCACCTTTACAGGCTTAGCCATAGATATTGGTGCAGCTTATGTCATTGCCACCAGCCATTTTTTCCTTGGCGGGGTTTTGATTTTAATTTCTGGTCTATTTGACCTCCTTGATGGAGCACTGGCTCGTTTCGCTAATCAAGCTACAAAATTTGGTGCTATCCTGGACTCCACGGTTGACCGCATTTCCGAAGCAGCAATACTTTGTGGCCTTTTGATTTGGTATTTGTCAAAAGGGGCTACTTCAGAGATTGTAGCTATTTTTGCCGCCTTGGTTGGTTCCTTCCTTGTTAGCTATATAAGAGCTAGGGCAGAGGGGCTAGGTTTGGAATGCCGAGTTGGTTTGTTTACCAGAGCTGAAAGGGTTATAGTATTAGCAGTAGGTTTGCTGGTAAACCAGGTTTTTATTGCTTTATGGATTTTGGTGATTTTCGTTTATGTCACTGTAGCTCAAAGGTTACTTTACTTACGGAAGCAAGCAAAAATTAGGAGGTAGCTAGATGTCTGTTATAGCTGTTGTGGGAGGCCAGTGGGGTGACGAGGGAAAAGGGAAGATAATCGATTTTCTGGCTGAGAAAGTTGAAGTAGTGGTTCGTTTCTCGGGTGGTGACAATGCCGGTCATACGGTAATTAACCCATACGGTGAGTTCAGAATGCATCTTGTGCCCTCAGGCATTTTTTACCCACAGGTGACCTGTATTATCGGCAATGGAGTAGTCATTAATCCAGCAGTGCTTCTTACAGAACTGGATGAGCTTCGAAACCGCCGTGTGGATATAAATCAGCTTATTATTAGCGACCGTGCCCATCTCATCATGCCTTATCACATCCTCCTCGACGGATTGGAGGAGGAAAGGCGTGGTAAGGGAGCTTTAGGCACTACACGCAGAGGTATTGGCCCTGCCTTTGCTGATAAAGTAGCTCGTTTGGGAATCCGTGCTGGGAGTTTATTAGACAGGAATATATTTCTGAAGCAGCTAAGCTCAACCCTCGAAGTTAAAAACGCTATTCTTACCAAAGTATATCAGCACCCTCCCTTGCTTTTGGAAGAAATTTTTGAACAATATTGTCACTATGGAGAGCTGTTAACTCCATTTATCAAGGAGACTGTCTCCATGCTTGGCCGAGCGATGGCAAGAGGAAAACCAATCTTACTGGAGGGTGCACAGGGAACTTTACTTGATCCTGATTTTGGCACATATCCCTATGTAACTTCTTCTTCGCCGTTAGCCGGAGGAGGTTCTATTGGAACGGGCATAGGTCCAAGGGCATTTGATCGCGTTATAGGTGTATTCAAAGCTTACATCACTAGAGTGGGCAGTGGTCCCATGCCTACAGAGCTGCAGGACAAAGTGGGCGAACTCATACGAGAAAAAGCCCACGAATATGGCACTACGACAGGGAGGCCACGACGCTGCGGCTGGTTTGATGCCGTGGCCGGCCGCTTCAGCGTTCAAGTAAATGGCTTCAGCGATATAGCTTTAACCCACCTTGATGTTTATGATGGTTTTCCTTCAATTAAAATATGCACGGCATATAGATTTGATAACAATGTCCTAGATTCTTTTCCTAGCGATGCAGCCATACTAGAGAAATGCCAACCAATCTATGAAGAATTGCCTGGCTGGCAAGTGGCAACAAGCGAAATCCGTGATTTTGCTCAGCTTCCTTCAGAAGCCCACCGTTACATAGCTAGGCTTGAGGAACTCCTCTCTTGCCCTGTTAGCTGTATTGCTGTAGGACCAAAGAGAAAGCAACTGGTAGAAGTGAGACCCCTTCTTCCTTGAGCAGCCTTCCCTCACCCTAATTCTGTTTCTTGTGGGAGAGAGAAGCGAGGGGTAAGTCGATTTTGTAATTTTTTAACGTTGCCCGAATAATCTCGGCTGATTTTTCGTCAGGCTTGACCAAAGGTAAGCGAGGTTTGCCTGCCGGAAAACCAAGGTAATTTAGGGCATACTTAACAGGCATAGGGTTAGGGTTAACGAACATAGCATTTATTAAAGGCAACAAGTGACGGTGAATACTAGCTGCCTCCTGAGTTCTACTGCTAAGAAATCTCTCTATCATTTCTTTTATCTGGATCCCCACTAAATGTGAGGCAACACTGATTACACCATAGCCTCCCAAAGCGAGAATAAGCAAGGTGTCACCATCATTGCCGCTATAAACTAAGAAGCCGTCTCTGGTTCCCTGCACGATCTCAGCTACCTGACGAAGATTACCACTGGCTTCTTTTACACCCACGATATTATCAATCTGGCTTAGCTTGATTACAGTATCGGAATCGAGGTTAGCCACTGTGCGTGACGGCACATTATAAAGAATGCAAGGCAAAGTAGTGGCTTGAGCAATAGCTTCAAAATGCTCAAATAAGCCTTGCTGGGTTGGCCGATTATAGTAAGGGACTACTAAAAGACAAGCGTCAACTCCAATCCTCTCTGCCTCTTTAGTTAGCTCTTGGCTCTCTCTGGTATTGTAACTGCCAGTGCCAGCTATTATTGTCCCGCGGTTAGCTATCGCTGACTTCACCTCAGTGAAAAGACGTAATTTTTCTTCGCGACTGAGAGTGGGAGATTCCCCGGTTGTACCAGAGATTATCAAACCATCGCTACCTGAATCAAGCAAAGCTCGAGCTAAATTCTTAGCCTGCTCATAATCAACTTCACCTTCAGCGTCAAAAGGTGTAACCATAGCTGTTAATAAGCGACCTGGGTTTTTCATTTTAAGCCTCCTGTCCTTTGCTAGATAATAAGCGTTGGCCGTGGAGTTTTCGTTCCCTCTTACATGTTATACAGCCCATTTTTATTCCCTCCTCAGCAATTTGTATGGTGTTTAACGCTGCCCCTTTGCGTAAATTATCAGCCACTACCCACATAACTAGTCCGTTAGGATGAGACATATCCTTGCGAATCCTGCCTACAAATACATGATTTGAGCCGCTAGCTGCCCATGGCAAAGGATAAAGGCTAACGCTAGGGTCATCGAGCACTTTGACACCAGGAGCCTGAGCCAGAATTTTCCTCGCCTCCTCAGGAGTAATAGGTAAGCTAAATTCTACATTGACTGCTTCACTGTGTCCGAAGTAAACAGGGACTCGCACACAAGTTGCTGAAACAAGTATATCTTCTGCGTGCATTATTTTTCGTGTTTCCTCTGCCATTTTTTGCTCTTCTTTAGTATAACCATTATCCAAGAAAACATCGGTTTCTGGCAATACATTGAAGGCTATTTGGTGAGAATAGACATGAGGGCAAATAAGATGTCCTTCTAAAACCTGCTTTGTTTGGCTTATTAGCTCTTTTAAAGCACCAGCGCCACTGCCTGATACCGATTGATAAGTGTTTATAATGATTCGTTTTATGGGATTAACCTTATGTAGAGGATAAAGAGCTACCACTAACTGGATTGTGGAGCAATTGGGGTTAGCGATTATCCCCTTATGGTATTTTATATCCTCAGGATTTACCTCAGGGACCACTAGGGGAATTTTAGGTTCCATTCTAAAAGCAGTGCTATTATCAATGACTAACGCTTCAGCCTCAACAGCTAGAGGTGATAGGCGGCGGCTAATATCAGTGCCAGCGGAAAAAAGAGCGATATCAACATCACGAAATACTCCAGCCGTCGCTTCCTCAACATCAATTGTTTGGTGATTAAAGAAGAGTTTCGTGTCTGAGGAACGTCTGGAGGCAAATAGCCGTATCGAAGCTACAGGAAACCTTCGCTGTTTAAGTACTTTGACAAGCTCTTGCCCTACAAGGCTACCGGCGCCGACAATAGCTACATTGAGCCCTTCCATTCCCTTTTTCCCTACAGCTTTAGCAAGGTGTCCAATCCGTAAACTAAGCCTTTATGCTTTGTAATCTCTTTGATCGCCAAATTGACACCAGACATATAAGATTCTCGGCTTATAGTCTCAGAGCGCAAGCTTAAAGCCTCACCTAGGCCGCCAAGTATGACTTCTTGCCCTGCCATAAACCCTGGCAACCTCATGCTATGTATGGCTATGCCCTCTATTTGCCCACCTCTGGTGTTGTTGATTGTCTCTTTTTCAGTTTTGGGGTAGATAAAAGGTTTGCCACGTGCTTCTAGCATAGCCTTTGCTGTGGCTATAGCAGTTCCCGAAGGGGCATCGATTTTTTTTTCATGGTGCATTTCTATAATCTCAGCGTAATCGAAAAATTTGGCAGCGATTTTGGATAAATGCATTAAGAGCACAGCTCCTAGAGAAAAATTAGGGGCTACCATAACACCGACATTGTTAGCTTGACACAGCCGCTCAATTTCCCTCAAATTTTCCTCGGAAAGGCCTGTAGTGCCTATGACCATGTTAACTTTTCGCTTAGTAGCAATGCGAGCGGCTGCCATGGCAGCCGTGGCGTTAGTAAAATCTACCACTACATCAGTCTTGTGGCTTTCCAGGAGGGAATTTAAGTCAGAGGAGAATGGGATCAACTCTGAAGTCTCCAGCAAAGGAAGATATTGCTGAGTCACTTTTTCTTCTACAGCACCAACTATATCTAATTCTGGCTTACTCAGTACGGCTTTAATCACCTGCCGCCCCATCTTGCCTAAAGCTCCATTAATGACTATCTTTATGTGGTCCATGTGGTACTCCTTTGTATAGATGCAATCTATTTATTGTAATTGCTATGACGATTATCTTTATTATGTGGATAGGTGCGGCGGCCTGGTTGTTTCCGCCAAGGGCGCTCAGGGCCTGAGGAATTCTTACCTCTGGAACCAGATAGGCTGGAAGGTTCCTCAACCACTGCTTTTCGCGATAAATTTATTCTGCCTAAGTCATCGATTCCAATGGCTTTAACCATTATCTCGTCACCGACGCTAACTACGTCTTCAACTTTGGATACATAGTGATCGGCGAGCTCACTAATATGAACCAGCCCTTCCTTACCGGGGAGAATTTCTATCATGGCGCCAAAGTTTAGTAGCCGTGTTACCTTTCCAGTGTAAATATCACCCAGGTTCACATCCCGGGTTAAATCTTCTATCATTCTGATTGCTTTTTGAGCTGCTTCCTCATTTGGAGACCCAACAATAACTTTACCATCATTTCTTACGTCTATAGTTGTTTTGGTCTCCTCTATAATGGACCTTATGGTTTTGCCCCCAGGACCAATAACAGCACCAATCTTGCCTGAATCAATAGTTATTTCATGCATTCTGGGAGCGTAGGGGCTGAGTTCGGGGCGGCTGGCACTGATGGTTTGTACCATCTTGTCTAATATCTCAAGGCGAGCCTGGCGAGCTTGCCTTAAGGATTCAGCCAGAATTTCAAAGCCTATACCCCTGAGCTTAACATCAAGCTGTAAAGCAGTTATTCCTTGGGAGGTGCCAGCAACTTTAAAGTCCATGTTACCATAGGCGTCTTCTATGCCCTCGATATCAGTTAGTATGACATATTTCCCATCTTCCCCAGCAATCAATCCCATGGCTATACCCGCCACCGGTGCCTTAATAGGCACACCAGCATCCATTAGCGAAAGGGCTGAACTACAGGCGCTAGCCATAGATGTGCTACCACTGGAGCTGAGTACCTCGGAAACTAGGCGAATAGTGTAAGGAAAATCTTCCTCCGAGGGTAATAGCGGTGCAATAGCTCGCTCTACCAAGGCGCCATGCCCAATCTCTCGCCTTCCGGGCGATCCCATCCGCTTTACCTCTCCGGCACAGAATGGAGGGAAGTTATAATGATGCATAAAGCGTTTTGTTTCTGCTAAGCCTAGCCCGTCCAACAATTGCTCCTGCCTTGCTGAGCCCAGGGTAGTAATATTTAACACTTGCGTTTCCCCGCGACTAAATAACGCCGAACCATGGGCGCGAGGCAGAAGGCCAACCTCACAACTAATAGGGCGAATTTCACTAGCTTGGCGGCCATCCACATGCCGCCTTGTTTCTAAAATCCTTTTCCTCACATCTCTCTTTAGTTGAGCCTCAAAGGCAAGGTCGATTTCCTCTTCAGAGAAACAATCAGTCAATTCCTGTTTTGCTTTCTCCTTAAGCGATGCTAAAGCTTGCGCCCGCTGCGATTTCTCCGGTTGCCTTAGAGCTTCGTCTAATTTGTCACCGAGCAAATCGGAGATGCGAGTTGAAAGTTCAGTGGTAATTTCCTTGGGTTTGATTTCTATCTTAGGTTTGCCATGAGCTTGCTGCAGCTCCTCCTGGAATTCAATAATCTCCCGGTTGGCTTTATGCCCAAATTCAATTGCCTCCATTACTATATCTTCAGGAGCCTCTTTGGCGTCTGCCTCTACCATTACTATAGCCTGCTTGGTGCTGGCGACGACTACATTAAGCAAGCTGTTTTCCATTTGGGGTAAGGTAGGGTTTAACACTAAGCTGTTATCTACATGGCCAACGCGCACGGCTGATATTGGCCCGAAGAATGGTATGTCGGATATGCTTAAAGCTGTAGAGGCACCAATGAGAGCACAAATATCCGGGTCATTTTCCTTGTCAGCAGAGAGCACTGTAGCTATAATTTGCGTCGCGTAATTAAATTCTTTAGATAGAAGTGGTCGTAAACATCGATCAATAAACCGGCTGGTTATAATTGCCTCTTGGCTAGGTCGTCCTTCTCGCCTGATGAAACTACCAGGTATTTTACCAGCAGCATAGAGTTTTTCTTCATAGTCCACTGTTAAGGGTATGAAATCTACTTTCTCCACAGGCTCATGGCCAGCGCAGGCAGTGGCCAAGACTAGTGTATCGCCGTACCGAACAATAGCAGCTCCATTTGCTTGCTGGGCCAGTTTTTTTGTTTCTACGCTCAGTATTCGGCCGGCTATTAGCTTCTCAGAGGCCTCAAACATGTTATTTCTTCAAGCCCAATTGGGCGATGAGTGAATAATATCGACCGGGGTCTTTCTTAAGGTAAGCTAAAAGTCGCCTTCGTTGCCCTATCATTGTGAAAAGAGCGCGGCGAGAATGATGATCATGAGAATGTACTTTAAGGTGTTCCGTTAATTGTCTTATCTTTTCAGTGAGCAACGCCACCTGGACTCCAGTAGACCCGGTATCGCCTTCCTTAAGCCTAAATTGTGTAATAGTATTGCTTTTTCTTTCCTTTGCTAACATACAACCTCTCAATAATTTGATATAATAGGCGAGATTATAGCACATTGACAAAAACACTGTAGAAATAGACGACAAAAATTGTTGAGATAACCAGCAAATTGACCAAGAGGATTATAGTAGCCTATAATTCACCATGAAGATAGCTTCAATGCATGAGAGTTGTGGCATCTTTGGAATTCATGCCGCGGGCATGGGTATAGCCCGGGTTATCTTTTTTGCTCTCTTTGCTCTCCAGCACCGTGGTCAGGAAAGTGCGGGCATTGCTGTTAGCGATGGCAATGGAATAAAAATACATACTAATATGGGACTGGTTTCCCAAGCATTCACTGAAAATGACCTTGCTCACCTCAAAGGATATATTGGCATCGGGCATAATCGTTACTCTACTACAGGCTCAACACGACCAAGCAATGCCCAACCTATTATAGTGAAATCAGGTGATTTGGTTCTCGCTCTAGCACATAATGGAAACATCGTCAATGCCAAATCGCTTCATGATGAGCTGCATGAGAGTGGCTATCACTTTCATTCCTCCTCTGATTCTGAAGTCATCGCCGACCTAATTCTAGCCTCTCCTGGCAAGAGCTGGGAGGGAAAAATAGAACATGCTATGCGCCGCCTCCAGGGAGCTTATTCACTGGTAGTTATGACTCAAGATAAGCTCCTTGGGGTTCGTGACCCTATGGGCGTACGCCCTCTCTGTTTGGGAACTGTCGATAGCGGTTGGGTAATAGCTTCAGAGAGCTGTGCATTGGATCATATAGGAGCGCAGCTTTCCAGGGAAATTGAACCTGGAGAAATTGTGGCTATCGACAGGAGTGGCGTCAGGAGCTTCAAGAAAAAAAGCAACAAAAAGGCATTCTGCATCTTTGAATATATTTATTTTGCCCGCCCTGACAGCGTTATTCAAGGCAAATTACTCTACCAGGCGAGGCAAGCCATGGGTGAAATGCTAGCCCAAGAATACCCTGTTGATGCTGATTTGGTAATGGGCGTTCCTGACTCAGCTACCGCTGCTGGCATTGGCTATTCTCATGCTTCGGGCATCCCATATTGTGAGGGTTTACTCAAGAACCGCTACGTAGGGCGTACCTTTATTGAACCTGACCAAAGGCTAAGGGAGCTTGGTGTTCAGTTAAAATTCAATCCTCTTTCTAGAACAATTGCCGGGAAACGGTTAGTGGTTGTTGATGATAGCATCGTTCGCGGTACAACCACTCCTCGTGTAGTAAGCCTGCTAAGGAAAGCCGGTGTGAAAGAGGTTCACCTTCGTATTTGTGCCCCCCCTATTCGTTATCCTTGCTTCTTAGGTGTGGATATGGCCACTGAGTGGGAACTCATCGCTGCCAGGAAGACCATCCCAGAAATTAGAGATTACCTTGGCGCTGATTCGTTGGGTTACCTTAGCCTCAATGGTTTGATCCGAGCCGTTGACTTACCCAGAGAGATTTTCTGCCTTGCTTGCTTTACTGGAGACTATCCTATTCCAGTGCAGATGGGGATGGACAAGCTAGCCTTGGAAGAATTGCCTGAAGAGGAACTCATTGGAAGCCAGAAGTAAGCAAACTTATGCCTCGGCTGGAGTCAATACTGAGGTGGCTGATAGGATAAAAGAGCTCATTGCCGGACAAGCTAAATCCACTTTTCATACCGAAGTATTAAATCTTGGCTCCTTTGGTAGTATGTTCCAGCTTAGAGGATATAATGAGCCTGTTTTGGTCTCCAGCGTTGACGGAGTAGGTACTAAACTTAAGATTGCTTCACTGTTAAATAAAAATGATACTGTGGGTGCCGACATTGTCAATCACTGTGTTAACGACATCCTGTGTTGTGGCGCTAAGCCACTTTTCTTCCTCGACTATATCGCTATGGGTAAACTTATGTCTGAACAAGTAGAGGTTATCGTTGCTGCCATAGCCAGGGCTTGCCAGGAAGTTGGCTGCTCGCTCGTCGGTGGTGAAACTGCTGAGATGCCTGACATCTATTTCCGGGGAAGCTACGACTTAGTTGGCTTTATCGTAGGAGTGGTAGAGAAGAGTAATATTATTGATGGTAACACCATAGCTGAGGGCGACATAATTCTAGGCTTACCATCAAATGGCTTACATACCAATGGCTACTCCTTGGCGCGAAAAACCTTTGGGGTGGAGGATAACCCCTCTTGTCTAAGTAGATTTTACCCCGAGCTGGGAAAAACTTTAGGAGAGGAATTACTGCAAATTCATCGCTGCTACTATCAGTGGCTTGAGCCAACTTTACCATTGATTAAAGGTTTAGCCCATATTACAGGCGGTGGATTCATCGGAAATATACCTCGTATCCTACCTGAAGATCTTGCTGCCCACCTTCATAAAGGTTCCTGGGATATTCCCCCTGTCTTCAAACTCATTCAGGAAAAGGGCAACGTGGAAGAGGCGGAAATGTATCGAGTATTCAATATGGGAATAGGTATGGTGCTTATTTGTTCAAGACAAGTCGTGACAGAGGTCACTGTGACTTCACCTCAAGCTAGAATCATTGGCGAAATAGTCAAAACAAAAAATGAGAAGAAGGTTACTATAGGTTAAGGAGGTATTATGCGTACAGTAATTAGTGTTTCAAATAAATCAGGTGTAGCTGACTTTGCTCGAGGCTTACAAGAGCTAAACATCGAGGTTTTTAGCACTGGCGGAACTAAAAAGTCACTGGAGGCTGCTGGCATAAAAGCCCATAGTATCTCAGAGCTTACTGGTTTTCCTGAAATCCTTGATGGCAGGGTGAAGACCCTGCACCCTGCGGTACATGGTGGCATTTTGGCCAGGCGGGATTTGCCTCAACATCTAGCTGAATTAGCTCAGAACCACATCGAGCCTATCGACATGGTAGTGGTGAATCTATATCCTTTCATTGAAACGGTAACCAAAAGTGGAGTTTCCCTGGATGAAGCTATAGAGAACATCGATATCGGAGGGCCAACCATGATTCGTTCAGCAGCCAAGAATTTTTCCTCCGTCTTGGTGATAGTCGACCCTCAAGATTACAATGCAATTTTGCAGAAGCTACGACAGGGCAATGTAGACTTGGAGGGAAGAAAAAGATTGGCTCAGAAGGCTTTCCAGCACGTAGCTATATATGATACCGCTATTGCCCAATACTTGAGTGAGGAAAGCTTTCCCGAAGAAATGACTATAGCCCTTAAGAAAAGTCATGACCTTCGCTATGGTGAGAATCCTCACCAGAAAGCTGCCTTTTACGTTGAGCAAGATGTGAGGCAAGCACAAGAAGGCTTAGCTTCACTCAAGCAACTCAGCGGCCCTGAGGTTTCTTTTAACAATCTGCTTGACTTTGATGCTGCCTTAAGTGTGCTCAGCAGTTTCAGCTCTCCCACAATCGCTATATTCAAGCACACCAATTCTTGTGGACTTGCCAACCGCGACAATTTAGCTGAAGCTTACAGGAGAGCTTTGTCTGGAGACCCTGTAGCTGCTTTTGGTGGTATAGTTGCCAGCAATCAGACCATTGACTTAGCCACAGCCCAGGAAATAGATAAACATCATTATGATGCTGTTGTTGCCCCGGAATATGCAAAGGAAGCCCTGGAATTGCTGAGGGGTAAAAAGAACTTGCGCCTTGTTGAAATTCCCTCTCACTGTTATTCTGAGCGAAACAAGGAATCTCATCTTGATTTTCGTTATGTGCGGGGCGGTTTTCTGACTCAAACTCCAGATTTCCTCACTGCCTCGGAGCTTCAACCCCGAATAGTTACCAGTCGCCAACCTACAGAGCAAGAACTATCAGACTTGCTCTTTGCCTGGAAAGCAGTCAAAAACATAAAATCCAATGCCATAGTTGTGGCCAAGGATAAAACATTGTTAGGCATGGGAGCGGGGCAACCATCTCGTGTAGTGAGCGTTGAACTAGCTTTGAAAAGAGCTGGTGAGCAAGCAAAGGGTAGCGTACTGGCTTCAGACGCCTTCTTCCCCTTCACTGATGCCCCTGAATTAGCGATTAACCACGGAATCGCTGCCATTATCCAGCCTGGCGGTTCGGTGAGAGACAAAGAGGTAATTGATGTAGCTAACAAGCATAATATAGCCATGGTATTTACTGGTGCCCGTCATTTTAGACACTAAATTTGGACAGGGCTTCAATAACGAAACCGGTGCTAGCGACAAGCGAAAGGAGCATTGCTACTAAATATCCCTGTCCATCATCTTTGTTAGCGTTTGGGAATAGAACCTGAGGCATATTATAATTAGCGAGGGAATTATGGTTAAGGCGATATTAGTAATAGACATGGTTCGCGGTTTTTTGGAGAAAGGCTATCCTCTTTATTGCGGACGCAAAGCTCGCTCCATCATTCCCAACATCCAAAAACTCTTGGAACGAGAAACAAAACAAGGGGCGAAGCTTTTCTACTTATGTGATAATCATGCCTCAGATGACCCAGAGTTTAAGTTATTCCCTCCTCATTGCATTGAAGGCACTCCTGAGGCTGAAATTATTCCGGAGCTTTCTCAATACCGTGGCGAGATAATTCCTAAAAGGCACTTCAGCGGCTTCTACGGCACTCCCTTAGAGGAAAAACTGAAGGAACTCGAATTTGAAAACTTGATTATCTGTGGTGTATGCACCGATATTTGCGTCTTGCATACTGTGATTGATGCCACCAATCGAGGTTACCAAATTGAAGTGCCTGTGAACTCTGTTGCTTCTTTCGATGAGAAATCACACCTCTTTGCCCTGGAGCATATGGAAAAGCTGCTTGGAGTCAAGCTAATTAGACCTGAAGCCAAGTTGCCCCAACCGAGATTTGAAATCCCCAATTCCTGGCTGAGCGGGGAGACTGCTGATATCTATTTTCCCCGCACTGTGGAAATACTTGAAAAAGAGGGCATTAACCCTGTAGCCATTATGGAGGTATTCACCAGACGAGCTGGCACTCTCTGTGGCATGGAGGAAGTCAAAGCCCTGCTGGAAAAGGTGCTTTCTAAAGATAATTGTGAGGTCTGGGCGCTATCGGAAGGTGAGCCTTTTGATAGAAAAGAGGTGGTCTTGCGCATAAAAGCTCCTTACCAAAGCTATGGAACTTATGAAACTACCTACCTAGGTATACTCTCTCATTGCAGTGGCTGGGCCACTGCTGCCCGAGAGTGCGTTGAGGCAGCCCAAGATATTCCCGTGATTAGCTTCGGTGCTCGCCATGTACACCCTTCGG
>JAGMDB010000160.1 GCA_023128875.1 Dehalococcoidia bacterium
GTTGACGCTCAGGAGCATGACAATCTAGTGGCTGGCATCAGTCATTTGCCCATGTTGCTCTCAGCAGCCCTGGTATCAGCAACCACCAGGGATGTCTCCTGGAACAAGCTGTCCACACTAGCTGCCTCCGGCTATCGCGGCCTTACTCGTCTGGCTTCAGGAAATCCTGAGGTGAATGCGCATATTTGTCTTAGCAATAAGCAGGCTATAATCCACTGGATTGATGAATACACTAAGGAACTGGCAAGGTATCGCCAGTTAGTAGACGTGGGAGGTAGGCAATTGGAGGAGGCTCTGACTGAAGCTAATAGGGCGAGACGTGAATGGCTAAACGGAACATAGTCAAGGTCATCAAATCCTGTTCTCGGCTGGAAGGGGAGCTTATTTTGCCCGGTGACAAGTCTATTTCCCATCGAGCAGTTATCCTTAACAGCCTGGCTTCAGGTGAGGCCGAAATCGTTAATTTTGCCCCGGGTAAGGATTGCTGGAGCACTGTTAGCTGTCTGAAAGCGCTTGGTGTGGGAATTCGCAAAAAGCCACCCCAAGATTATCCGATCTTACTGGTTTCAGGGGTTGGCAAAAATGGTTTGAAGGAACCCGCTAATGTGCTCAATGCTGAAAACAGTGGCACTACCATGCGTCTCCTCGGTGGTCTCCTTTCCAGCCAGCCCTTTCTATCCATCATTACTGGTGATTCCTCTCTTCGTTCCCGCCCCATGGGAAGGCTGATTCAGCCATTGCGCTCTATGGGTGCCGAAGTTTATGGCAGAGGAAAGGATTCTTTTGCTCCTCTGGTTATCAGAGGGGAGAAACTACATGGAATAGAATTTTCTTTGCCTGTCCCCAGCGCTCAGATTAAATCGGCAATTCTGTTGGCTGGCCTTTTTGCCCATGGCAGAACTGTTGTACACCAACCGGTTCCTTCACGAGACCATACTGAGAAATTACTTAAATATATGGGAGCTGAATTGGAAGTTGATGGCAATTCGGTTTCATTAAGCCCTTTGACCAGCTCTTTAGCTTCAATTAGCTTCCCTGTGCCTGGTGATATTAGCTCCGGAGCCTACTTTTTAGTCGGCGGGGCTCTTCACCCCGATGCCAGGATAATCATAAAGAACTGTGGCATTAACCCCACGCGAACAGGAATTACTGATGTCCTTTTAGCTATGGGAGCCAAGCTTAAGATAAAACATGAGCGAGTGGAAGCAGGCGAACCATTAGCCGATATTGTGGTAGAATCTAGTGAGCTAAGAGGGGTTGAAATTGGTGGAAGCATTATTCCTCGGCTTATAGATGAGATTCCGGTTATAGCTGTAGCTGGCTGTGCAGCCAGAGGGAAAACTGTAATCAGGGATGCTGCTGAATTGCGAGTGAAAGAATCGGATAGGATTGCCACTGTGTCAAAAGAGCTTTCTCGTTTAGGAGCCAGAATTGAGCTGTTGCCTGATGGGATGGTTATCCATGGTGGCAAATCTCTGGTAGGTAGGGAGGTGGATACTCATTTTGACCATCGTTTGGCGATGAGTCTAGCCATAGCTGGCCTGGTGGCTAAGGGCAGAACAATTATCAATCATGCCCAAGCAGCGCAGATGTCCTATCCTGCTTTCTGGCAAGATTTGCAGAATTTGACTGCCTGATACCGTTGTGAGTGAAACAACGTAATTACATAATTAAATTTTTGGGAGGGTAATATGAGCACTGAATTGGTTCATATTGGTTTTGGCAACATTATAGCTGTAAACAGAACGATTGCTTTGCTTGCTGTGAATCAACAACCTGTGAAGCGATTAATTCATGAAGCCAGAGAAAAAGGGCTATTAATAGATGCCACTCATGGCAGGAAGGCAAAAGCTGCTATCCTTTTTGACACCGGTCATATAAGCCTGGCTGCTATATCTCCCGACACCATAGTTCACAGGTTGACTGCGCCATCCTTGCCAATTGAGGAGAGAATTGAATTGTGAAAACTGTCAGCCTAATAGCCCTCTACTCGTTGTCCTTTCCGGACCTTCTGGAGTAGGCAAAGACGCTGTGCTTGCCCGAATGAGGGAACTTAGACGCGCCTTCTACTATGTTGTTACTGCCACTACACGCCCTTGCCGCTCTGGAGAGAACGATGGAGTGGATTATCACTTTTTGCCCCAGGAAAAATTTCAACGAATGATAGCCGCAGGACAGTTTTTAGAATGGGCTAAAGTTTACGGCAATTACTACGGCGTACCTAGAGATGAGATAGCCCAAGGCCTATCAGGGGGAATGGATGTGATGGTCAAGGTAGATGTTCAGGGCGCTGCTACTATCAAGAAAATCCTTCCCCAGGCGGTATTTATTTTCCTCACGCCTCCCTCCATGAGGGATTTGGAAAGGCGGCTTAAGCAGAGGCATAGTGAATCCTCGTCAGAGCTGGCTTTAAGGTTGGCGGAGGCTGGTAAGGAGATAGAGAACCTGCCATTCTTTGATTATGTGATAACGAGCCACCATGGTGGACTTGATGAGATTGTATCTCAAATCAATGCTATTGTGACCGCTGAAAGATGCCGTGTAAAGCCCAGGAATGTTGCCTTGTGAATTCCCCTTTTTTATTATCCTTGAAATTGATAATAAGCTGGATTAAACTATAAAAAGTGAATTCCTAAGGGGGCCATCACAAATGAGTAAATCTATATTAGCTTACCTTATGACTTGCCTGTTGTTGTGTGCAGCGGTATTTAGCGGACTGGCAAATACTCAGCTAGCTATGGCTAAATCAGAGGAGACAAACAGTTTGCCTCTAATTCCGCCGTGGCAAGCTTCCCCCAGCGAAGAAGAAATACAATTCAATTGCAAATACCCCATACAATCTGGAACATCTGATAGCAGCTTCTCATTCGACGTGGACTTGAAATATGTTGGGGGGGAGGAATCACAGCTCTTTAACCTTTCCGCCGAAGGGCCTTCCGGTTGGCTGGTGCGTGTACAGCAGACCGTTGCTGGAACCAAAGAATTACCAGCCGTTGTACTTGATCCCACACAGACATATGGTGGAGAGAAGGTCGTAGTTATCGCCATCCCCCCGTATTGGGTTATAACAGAGCCAGGAGATTACAATATAAGGCTCCAGGCTGCCTCGGGAGACATTGAGGGCAGCATTGATCTTACCGCCAGGGTTACCGCCAGATATGAGTTTAAGGTTAAAACTGAGACCGGGCTGCTTAATACCAAGGCTACGGCAGGAAAAGAAAGTCACCTTACTATTGTTGTTAGCAATACAGGAACAGCCAGCCTGGACAAGGTAATGTTTTCCTCAAGTAAGCCCAGCGGTATCGGAGATGAGCACTGGAATGTAACCTTTACCCCGGATAAGCTGGAAGGACTCAAACCGCTGGAAGAGCAGGAAGTCGATGTTACCATAAAGCCACCTGCAAAGACCATAACGGGGGATTATATGATTACGTTGAGAACCAATAGTGATCCCCTAACAAGTAGGTCTCCTGAGTTGAAAATCAGGGTAACGGTAGGAACATCCACCAAATGGGGGTGGATAGGAGCGGGCATCATAGTTGCTGTGATAGCTGGCCTGGTGGTGGGCTTCAGAAAATTGGGCAGGAAATAATGGGCCAGGTAGTTATTGAGACAAAGGATTTAAGCAAAACCTATGATGGTTTTACGGCTGTGGATAAGCTTAACCTTCACATTGAGGAAGGAGAGATTTTTGGCTTTCTCGGACCCAATGGCGCAGGCAAAACAACAACCATATTAATGCTCCTGGGACTTACTGAGCCCAGTTCGGGAACTGTACAGGTTTGTGGCTATAATCCAGATAGAGAGCCGCTAGAGGTAAAGCGTATTGTGGGCTATCTACCAGAGAAAGTTGGCTTTTACGAAGATTTAACCGCAAAGCAAAACCTGGAATACACAGCAGAGCTAAACAACTTACCCAGAGGAGAGGCACAGGAAAGGATAAGCAATCTCTTATCTACAGTGGGATTATCTCAGGTGTCTGACCAGGAGGTTAGAAAACTCTCTCGAGGGATGAAGCAAAGGTTAGGCATAGCTGATATATGGGTCAAAGACCCAAAACTTGTCTTTCTTGACGAACCCACCTCTGGTATAGACCCCGAAGGCATTGAGGATATCCTTAATCTTACAGCAAACATGGCTAAGAGGGGAATGACTGTTGTGTTCTGCTCCCATCAACTACACCAGGTCCAACGGATATGTACGCGGGTAGGTATATTAGCGAAAGGACATCTGGTAGCTGAGGGACAGATAGACGGCCTGGGCAGACAGGCTATAGCCGGCGGGCGGTATCGTATCGAGGCCCAGGTTGGCCAGGTGCACCAGGAGCTCATCGACGCCATAAAGCGGATGGGAGGGGTGACGGACGTGCAGGATTCTGGTGACTCACTGCTTATTAGCTGTAATAAGGATTTGAGGAAACAGATAAGCAAATTGATCGTTGAAAGCGATAACTCATTGCTCGGGATGAGGATAGAGGAATATAGTCTGGAAGCGATTTACAAGAAAGTACTCTCTTAAAACGTAGAAATGTATGCTATCTTTCGAAAAGAATTAGCCGACCACCTGGAAAGCAAAAGGTTTGCTATACTCTTTATCTTAGCCACACTAGCAGCGGTATTTGCTGTCCTCTTAGCCGTTCAGAACATAAGAGGCGCTGTAACTTCAAGCAGCGAATTTGTTTTCCTCAAGATTTTCACTATCTCCAGCGAACCATTGCCATTTTTTCTCTTCTTTATCTCCATTTTCATTCCGATAATAGGCATAGCCCTTGGTTTCGATGCCGTAAACAGTGAGCGAACCAGTGGGAATTTGAGCCGCCTTTTGTCCCAGCCAATTTACAGGGATTCGATAATAAATGGCAAATTTCTGGCTAGCTTAGCTGTTCTGAGCTTTATGGTGGTGAGCGTAATTGCCATTGTTGGCGGACTGGGACTCCGCATAATCGGTGTACCACCGAGTTCAGAGGAAGTCTTGAGGCTCGTAGCCTTTGCGCTAACAAGCATAATTTATGGAGGTTTCTGGGTGGCGTTGGCTACCCTCTTTTCCGTTTCCTTCGATCGGGCAGCTACCTCTATGTTGGTCTCATTAGCGTTATGGATATTCTTTTTCTTGTTTGCGTCTATGATTGCTGAAGCCATTGCGAATGCTAGAGTGCCACTTGACCAGAATTCCAGCCTTGAGATGTTTGCCAGAAACATTGAAATTCAGAGGATGGTCAGCCGCATTTCCCCCTGTAACCTTTATGGAGAAGCCATTGTGGCGTTATTAACCCCCGAAATTGCCAGCCTTAATCCAGCGTTAATGATGATAAGTGTTGCCGTTGCTGGGAGGATGCTTACACCTCTTAACTTCGGCCAGAGCCTTTTGCTTGTCTGGCCTCAAGTAGTAAGCATAGTTGCTCTGGCAGCTATATGCTTTGCCATTTCCTACCTAAGATTTATGAAGCAAGAAATACGAGCAATATAATATGGTTCGCGGGTTTCCCCTGTGATATTCTTTGCTGGGGTAATCACCAGGTCAATTTGCTTGTCCGCGGCGCTTTGACTATGAGGGATAAAGCCATACCGATGAAAAATGCTGCTGCTCCTATTATAATGGCCAGCTCGTAACTCCCTGTAGTATCGCAGATATATCCAGCAAATAACGGGCTAATCGCTCCTCCGATACCTTCCCCTACACCTACCATCCCGTAAATGCTTCCATGAAATTTTGTTCCGAACCAGTCGGCTACTATTGCGGGAAACAGCGCATAGCTTCCTCCAGCAAAACCGGAAATAACGGAAAACAGATAAAACTCCCACGGCTGCCTCGCTTTCATAAGCCAGAGCATCATCAGTGCCATCACAAGGAATGAAATAGCGATGGGAATTTTCCTTCCTATTCTATCTGAAAGCTTGCTTATTATGATCGTGCCCACTGCGCTGGCTCCGCTACGAAGGCCCATGATAGTGGCAGCGGTCATTTCTGATATACCGAAACCAATAACATATGCTTTCAAATGAATCGATGTACCGATGGATAATGTAAAAATGGCACATACCATAAACAACATCCAGAATTGTTTTGTTTTAACTGCCTGCTTAAAGGTAAAATCCATCGTATTCGACTTAAGGCTATCGTTTTCTTCGCTTTCTGCGGTCACCGGTACGCCATCAGCATATAGCCCTTTGTCTGAGGGATTCAAGCTCATCAATCTGGATACAGGAAGGCACAAAACTAAAAGGATGCCGGCTAAGATCACATAAGAACTGCGCCACCCAAAGCTGATGATAAGGAATTGAGCAAATGGCATCATAAACATTATGACCACCCCTATTCCACCCTGCGTAATTCCCAATGCCATCCCTCGCTTACGTATAAACCAGCGCGACACTGTTGAGACTGCTGGCACCCAGGCAAAAGCCAGACCCACATTTACTATGAATCCGTAGAATAGGTAAAGCTGCCAAGTGGAATTCATGGTGGACATTAAGGCGAGGCCCGAACTCACACTAACAATGGAAATCATAAACATCAGCCTGGGGCCATATCTATCGTTCAATCTTCCTGCCATCACGCCCAAAATAGTCCCCAGAATAAAACCCATGGAATAGGCTCCAGAGACTACTGTTTTAGACCAGCCCAGGTCTTCACATAGCTCCGTGAGGAAAATACCATAGGTTTGGTTACATCCCCACTGTAAGGCTACAACTGTAGAGGCTGCGCCTACTATTATCCAGCCATAGAAAATACCGCTTCCTGATTTATCAGGCATTTTTGTCCTCAAGGGTAACATAATTGAGTTAAGTTAAGGAATTGAAAAGACATCCTTGGTGGCCTTTCCTTTTCTGCCTGGCGTGGCAACAGAGCCAAATATATGAAGGGGGGTGGTAATAACAATTGCCAAACGCTTGGAAATGGAGTTAAATTATCAGCACTGACAGGTTAGCAACAAGGGCAATAAGGAAATGGTGAGCAGGCAAGGCGTTGACTGGAGTATAAAGCAAAGCTCGTTGAAGGAAAATGAGCCACAACGGAGCCTCCGCTTTCAAAGCTGGTAACGAAAAAACATTAAGTTCAATGGAGGTATGAGGATGAAGTACGACTTTGACCATGTAACCGACAGGAGAAATACTGATTCTTTAAAGTGGGGCAAGATTGAATATATGTTCGGAGGAGAGGATGTCCTTCCGATGTGGGTCGCGGACATGGATTTCCCCGTTGCCAGACCGATTGCTGAAGCTCTGAGGAAAAGAATGGAGCATGAAATTTATGGTTACGCATTCCCGGATTCATCGGTCATTGAGGCCGTTATTGACAGAATGCAGCGAGAGTATGGCTGGAAAATTGAACCAGAATGGGTGGTTTTTACTCCTGGGGTCATTCCGGCACTTCATGCTGCGGTTAAGGCCTTCGCTTACCCTGGTGATGAGGCCATTGTCCAGGAACCAGTTTACTATCCATTTTTCCCTGCTATCAGAAACAATGGCTGTCATGTAGCAAACAACCAGTTAAAGCTCATTAATGGACGCTACGAAATTGATTTCGATGACCTTAAGGGCAAATTTAACCCCAAAGTGGCTATGAGGCCACCTCGCTCCAGAGCCAGGATGATGATCCTGTGCAGCCCGCATAATCCGGTGGGGCGAGTCTGGACCAGGGAGGAATTGACTAGAATCGGCGAAATTGTACTGAGCAATGATGCCATAATGGTTTCAGATGAAATACATTGTGAACTACTGTTCAAAGGTTCGAAACATACACCATTTGCCTCAATCTCAAAGGAATTTGAACAGCGTTCCGTGATTTGCATGGCGCCCAGCAAGACGTTTAACTTGGCGGGGCTCCACGCCTCCAGCATAATAATCCCCAGCGCCAGGCTGCGTGACAGATTTAATGAGGCCAAGGATGGCATTATGCCTTCGGTAAATATTTTTGGGTTAACAGCCTTAGAGGCAGCTTACCGCTATGGTGATGAGTGGCTGACACAGCTCTTGAATTACCTGCAGGGAAATTTAGAATTCCTGATGCAGTATTTCAAAGAGAGAATCCCCAAAATCAAAGCTGTCAGCCCTGAAGGAACATATCTGGTTTGGCTGGACTGCCGAGAGTTGGGGCTAGCCCCAATGAACTTGCGAGCTACCATGAGGGAAAAAGCCAGAGTGGGCCTTGATGATGGATTTCTCTTTGGCTCCAGTGGAGATGGCTTCCAGAGGATCAGTATCGCTTGTCCACGCTCTATTCTGGAAGAAGCACTGAAGAGAATAGAGAAGGCTGCAAACGATATTGAAGTCAGAAAGTAGACAAGTGAAGGAGTTGTGACCGGGCATGGCGTTGCTTGAAGTGGAAAATCTGAAGGTACACTATTTTACTCAAGAAGGCGTGATAAAGGCCGTGGATGATGTTAGTTTCAGCGTGGAGAAGAGTGAAGCGTTAGGCCTCATAGGTGAATCAGGATGCGGCAAGACAACCATAGTTTCTGCGTTGATGCGATTTGTTAAACCTCCGGGGCGTGTACTTGGCGGGAAGATAATTTTCAATGGCAGGGATATCGTTACAATGAATGATGAAGAGATGAGGTTGTTAAGGGGAGAGATGATTTCCATTTCCCTCCAATCGGCTCAAAATGCCCTTAACCCCCTAATGCCAATCCGAGGCCAGATAAGTGAGAAAATCCTGGAGCATGAGTGCGTAACAAAAGAAGAAGCCTGGGAAAGTGCCAAGAAGCAATTGGAATTAGTCGGCTTGAGTGGCGATAACATCAAGAGTTACCCACATGAATTCAGTGGGGGAATGAAACAAGCGGCGATGATTGCCATAGCTGCTGCCTGTAATCCGAAATTTTTGATTGTGGATGAGCTGGTTACCGGCCTTGATGTGATAATTCAAAGGCAATTGTTGACTCTTATCAATAACTTGCGGGGAAAATGGCGCCCATCGATGATATTCATAACTCATGACCTCGCTGTCATAGCTGAAACTTGCGATAATGTTGCTGTCATGTATGCTGGTAAGCTTGTGGAGCAGGCAAGTGCCGTTTCTCTGTATGAAAATCCTATGCACCCTTATAGCCAGGCACTGATACAAGCTTACCCCAGCACCAGAGGAGAGAAAAAACAATTAAGGAGTATCCCCGGCGCCCCTCCGAGCCTCATCAATCCCCCTACCGGCTGTAGATTCTATCCACGATGCTCCTATGCTATGGATGTTTGTCAGGAAATGGAGCCAGCATTAAAGGAGGCAGATGGCCACATCGTGGCATGCCACTTAATGCAGGAGTAGATTAGCACCGTAATTAGGGAAAAGAGGCAGGCACAAAGAATCATAAGCAAGTTACAGTTGAGAATAGCGGGGCAGCAATACAAGGTATCCGTGCTACTTGTGCTATAACTGAGCCAACTTCTTGCCCAGTTCTTTACATTGCTTTAAAACATCAGATGAAGGTTTGCCCTTTGCAAGTATACCTTCAACAACTTTCTTAAACTCGAGGCCCTCGCACACTGCATCAATACTATCCAAAGCTTGCTTTCCTCCAGAGCCTGAGCTACAAAATGCAGTGTATGGCTTGTCAACTGCGCTATCGCGAATAGCAATCCAGACTCGGTCAAAGAAATCCTTCATAATTCCTGACATATAGCTGAAGTTATCAGGTGTGCCAAAACAAACAGCATCGGAATCTAGAATGTCCTCAGCTCTTGCATCGGCTGCCCTTTTCATGGTTACGGTAGCTCCAGTGGAGCTTGCTCCTTCGTAAACAGCTTCTGCCATCGCTGTTGTATTTCCCGTATGCGTGTGATAAACAATTAACAACTTTGCCATTAGCTCTTGTCCTCCGTCTTTTTATTCTATGCCCCTGCAAATCCGCCTGCTCAGATTCTTTCCTTTCAACCCTCGAAAGAGAGTTACAACTTTCTACTTGTTCTCTTACTCCGGTTTTTCCTTCAGTAGCTCTCCATCGTCTCCTGTATTGCCTCGCGTTAAGACCTACAAATATTCCGTGACAGCCAACTTGTCTATTGCAGTGGTTTTGCATTGCTCATATTACCCCCTCGACTCCTGGAGTTCAAGGGGAGCCAGGTAGACCAATGATTGAAATAGCTTGGTAATATAGCACATAATAGCCGTAGGGCGAGCCGATCCA
>JAGMDB010000161.1 GCA_023128875.1 Dehalococcoidia bacterium
GACTACATCGGTTGGGTTCGAAATGAGGAAGGTAATCTTGGTAAAAGAGATATTTGTGCTGAGATAACGGAATGAAAGTTGTAGTCGTTGGGGGGAAGTTACAGGGAGTAGAGGCAACCTACCTGGCACATAAAGCTGGTTGGGAAGTGGTTTTAGTAGATAAGAATGCTCTAGTGCCTGCTGCTGGTTTATGTGATGCCTTTTATCAGCTAGATGTAACTGCTGAGACTCTAGACTTACCGAGGGCTATTAAAACAGCGGATTTGATTATCCCTGCTCTGGAAGATTCTGTTGCCTTAAAGTGCTTGAAAGATAGAGCTGCCATTGAAGATATACCACTGGCCTATGATGCTGCAGCCTATGCAGTTTCCTCCTCTAAGAAGAAATCTGATCTTCTATTTGCTAAGCTCGGTATTCCAGTACCTGAGCCCTGGCCAGGATGTGACTTGCCCGTTATTGTTAAACCATCCAATTCAAGTGGAAGTAGGGGAATATGCAAGATAAATGAAATGGAGGTTTTCTCCTCTTTTGTAACAGGTGAACTGGATAACTGGGTAGTCCAGGAATTCGTAGAGGGTCCGTCTTATTCGGTTGAGGTTGTTGGGGCAAGGGAGAATTTCGTGAGCCTCCAAACCACAGAGATTGTGGTGGATAGTCAGTATGATTGCAAGAGGGTGCTGGCTCCTGCGGGGCTTTCATCCACTGTGAGCAAGGAGCTCAAAGAAATCGCTGTAACAATTGCAGAGGCTCTTAACCTGAGTGGTATTATGGATGTGGAGGCGATTTTTCATAATGACACCCTGAAGGTTTTGGAAATAGATGCTCGGTTGCCAAGCCAGACACCCACGGTGGTTAATAAGTCAATAGGTATAAATATGTTGGAGCTTTTATATGATGTATTTGTCAGGGATGCCACTCCCACAATGCCTGATGCCACCTATGAAAGAGGGGTAGTTTATGAACATGTCAGGGTGTCCCCCGGGATTCTGGAGGTATTGGGGGAACATATTATGGCTAATGCTCACCCCCTTAAACGTTATGAGGATTTCTTTGGGGCTGATGAGGCGCTGACCGATTTTACACCTGGATGTTCATCCTGGGTGGCTACTTTGATAATCACGGGAGACAGCCGTGAGGAAGCCTGGGATAAACGTTGCCAGGCCATCAAAGACATTAGAGATCATTTTGAATTATCGCTGTACGTTGACCCGATACCAAATTACAATGAGTCTCTGAATCTGAGGGAAAAGGAGGGGAAATGACACGTTTAACCAGTGAGTCTCTAGTGGGCATAAATAAAGAACTTGATGAATACAATATGGAATTATTGCGTAAGACTGGTTGTACTCTTAGGGGAATTGCCAGCCGTGCTGCTGGTGTTGCAGAAACAGAAGTGCGTGATGCTAGCAGCTCTGCGCCGGTGGCAGTAATCCCGATTACCTCAGGTGAAGGCATCATTGGACACTTTTCCCAGGCTGTGCAAAGCATTGTTAGCTATATTGGTTTCGCATCTTTTGTTACACGTGAGCATGATGTTGCCGGGCTGGCGGAAGGAATCAGAGAGGGAGCAAAAATTGTTTTCCTGGCAGATGATAATTGTTTTGTTGCTATGAATTTGTCTCACAGGTTAGTAGTGGACAATGCTGAGGCTACGGCTAGAGGGTATGTTGCTGCCCTGGAGTGTCTGGCGGGAGGATTGTACAGTCGCGATGTATTGGTGATAGGAGCGGGCCAGGTAGGAAGAAGTGCTGTCTGTACCCTGAAGAAACTTGGTGCTAAAGTAGCGGTGTTTGATATTAACCAGGCTAAAACTGAAATTCTGCTGAGGGAATATGGAGTGCTTAAGGAGGAGAACCTTGCAGAGGCGTTACAACGATACGCAATTCTACTCGATGCGTCCCCTGCCGCGGAAATCATCCAGGCAGAGCATATTAAGGCGAATACCATAATTGCTGCTTGTGGTATTCCTCTGGGCTTGAGTACCGAGGCCTATTCTCTGGTCAAGGACCGTCTTGTGCACGACCCTTTGCAAATTGGCGTGGCTACAATGCTTGCGATGGCTGTTAAATGAAGGGGAAAGTGAAAAGCAAGAGAGTTCATAAAAAATAGCCCCTCCGCACAACTGGGTGGATATGTTTTCCAAGGGATGGTCTTAGCTTATTGAGATTAGAGGAGGTGGCAAATGATTCGAAAATAGCGTGCCGATTGAAGTGCCTGTTGAAGCAGTTAACATAAGGAGGAAAAGATATGGGGAAAACGTTAGTCATCGATATTGATAAATGTACCGGGTGTGGGGTGTGTGAACTGGTTTGTTCTTTCCAACACCGTGATGAATTTAACCCTCTCAAGTCAAGAATCCACACGACTATTTTTTGGCAGCAGGAAATTGCGATTCCTGTAGTTTGCCTTCAGTGTGAAGACCCCTGGTGTGGTAGGGTGTGCCCAGCGGGTGCCATCACAACCAAGATAGATGAGGTTACTGGCGCAAGAGTGGTTACAGTGTCTGAGGAAAAGTGTGTTGGCTGTAAGATGTGCATGTTGGCTTGTCCTTTCAGCACTATTGTCGTTTTGGATAAGGGCTATGCGGAAAAATGCGATCTTTGCGGCGGTGACCCTGAATGTGTGAAGTTTTGCACCAGAGGGGCACTCAAATTTGTGGAGCCTGAACTGGGTATGATAGCGAAAAAGAAAGGGATAGCGGAAAGGCTTTTAGATTCTTATAAGGAGGTGAAGTACTGATGTATGGATGGACAGGAAAATTTTTACGAGTGGATTTAACCAAGTCCAGGATTACAATAGAGGGTACGGACGAAGGAATAGCAAGGGATTTCATAGGTGCTAGAGGCATGGGAGTCAAGTATCTGTATGATGAAATTGACCCAAAAGTAGACCCTTTAAGTCCCGACAATAAGCTGCTTATGGTAACCGGTCCTCTGACTGGCACCGGAGCCCCTGCCGGGAACCGCTATATGGTTGTAACTAAATCTCCCTTGACAGGCGCTATAGCCAATTCAAGTGCGGCAGGTAGCTTTGCTACCACATTGAAATACGCTGGCTATGACATGGTGATTTTTGAGGGGAAATCAAAGAAACCTGTTTATCTCTGGATTGATGATGATAAGGTTGAGCTAAGAGACGCCCAGCATTTGTGGGGAAAGACGACAAGGGAAACTGAAAACGCTGTTATTGGTGAAACAGCTCCTGAAGCTAAGGTAGTCTGTATTGGTCCCGCAGGTGAAAGACTGGTTCTTTTTGCCTGCATTATCAATGATTTGGAAAGGGCAGCGGGAAGATCCGGCGTGGGGGCTGTCATGGGTTCCAAAAACCTGAAGGCGATAGCGGTCAGGGGAACAAAAGGGATAAAAGTAGCCAACAGGGTTGGCTTTTACAATGCGATGGTGGATTGTTATAAAGCTTTGGATATTGAGTATGTGCGGCACTTTCATGAACTGGGTACGCCTAGCGTGCTGGAAGATTTCGTTGTGCCGCTCGGAGCTCTCCCAACAAGGAATTACCAGGCTGGTGCCTTTGAAGACTGGAGAAAGATTTCGGGTGGAGTGCAGGGCGACACTATTTCAGTGAGAAAAAGAATGGGCGTTGCCTGCCCAGGTTGTCCGGTGGCATGCGGGCGGCTAAGCAAGGTGACAACCCCCGACTTTGCTGGAATCGGAGCTGGCCCGGAGTATGAAACAACAGGTCTTTTTGGTTCCAACTGCGGTGTAAATAACCTGGATGCCATTGCTAAGGCCAATTATGTCTGCAATGAGATGGGAATGGACACTATTTCCGCTGGGGGCACAATAGCTTGCGCCATGGAATTATATGAAAAAGGTTATTTACCCAAGAAGGATATTGGTAGGCCTCTGAATTTCGGGGATGCCCATGCTTTGGTGGAAATGGTGGAGAAGATAGCTTTAAGGGAAGGATTTGGCGATGTTTTAGCTCAGGGCGCTTACCGCCTGGCAGAAAAATATGGACATCCTGAGCTTTTCATGGGCGTCAAGAAACAGGAATTCCCCAGTTATGAGTGCAGAGCGCTGCAGGGGATGGCTATTGGTTTCGCCACTCAAAGTCGTGGGGCTGACCATATTCGGGGTGAGGTGCATGACATAGAAATGTACGGGTGTTATCAATGGAGGATTACCAGAGACCGTAAGATTGACAAAGTCGACCCACTTACTTGGAGGGATAAACCAGTATTGGCCAAAGAGATTCAGGATTGGTTTTGTATGATTGATTCTTCGGGGATGTGCAATTTTATGTTCTTCTTCGCGCTGGATGAAGACCAATGCCGTGCGTTGTTGGAAACGGGAACAGGGATTGATCTGGATGGTTACAAAGGTTTTATGAAAACGGGGGAAAGGATATTCAATCAGGAGAGGCTTTTCAATCTTAAGGCTGGGCTAACTGGAAAGGACGATACCCTCCCGAAAAGAATGCTGGAAGAACCCATGCCCGATGGCTCGGCGAAGGGGATGGTAGCCCACCTCAGCGAAATGCTCCCCGAATATTACAAACTAAGAGGTTGGGGTACCGATGGTGTGCCTACTCAAGAAAAATTGAAAGAACTAGGTTTAAGCAGTGAGCGAAGTCAATGAGCAGGTAATTATAGGTAATGGTGCTGCAGGGCTAAGCGCTGTCAAGGCAATTAGGCAGAAGGGATGGGCTGGTCGTATTACTGTAATATCTGCAGAAAAGTGTAATGCCTATTCTCCTGTTCTCACTACTTATTATATCTCTGGTAAGGTTGGTGAAGGTGAGCTATTTATCGCTAACGAGGAATTCTATCGGAGGTATGACGTTAACATGGTTCTTGGCAATAAAGCTACAGGAATAGATGCCTCTGCATCGATAGTACATTTGGATAATGGATCAAAGATAGGGTTTGATAATCTCCTCATTGCCAGTGGAGCATCCCCTAAGCGCCTTGATAACGTTGACGCTGATTTTTCAGACCGTGTCTTAACTCTAAGAACAATTGAGGATGCTAAGAAGATAAAGCGACTTAGTGAGCATGTTAATGAGGTAATTTTTCTTGGAGCTGGTCTAGTGAGTTTACAGATTGCCAATGCCCTATATAAAAAGGGGATGAAGTTTACCTTTGTAGTCAGTTCTGAGCAAGTGCTTTCTCGAAATATTGATGCTGGTTGTGCCGCCATCGTTCAAAGGGAGATTGAATCCCAGGGTATATCAATCTTATTAAGAAGAAACGTTAGTGAAATAGGGTGGGAAGGAGATAAGCTTGTGGTTATTTTGGATTCAGGTGAGGAATTAAGAGCAGAGATAGTCATTGTTGGAAAGGGCACGAATCCGAATATTGAGCTAACTAAAGCTAGCGGCATCAACGTGAACAAGGGAATTCTCGTGGATGAATCTATGAGAACAAACATAGAAAATATATTTGCTGCCGGTGATGTTGCTGAAGGCAAGAGCCTCGTCACTGGTGAGAACAATATTGTACAAACCTGGCCCAGTGCTTGTGAACAAGGGAGAATCGCGGGGTTGAACATGATTGGTAGCCACAGAGTAACAGAGGGAACGCTGAATGCGAATATTACGAGGGTGTTTGGTTTAACTGTTGCTGCCATTGGTTTAGCTAAACCTCTAAACGGGAGTTGCGAGGAGTTTAAATATGTCAACGTTTCTGAGAAAATATATAGGAGGATTTTGTTAAAAGATGACAGGCTAGTGGGAGCGGTTCTTTTAAACAGAGTGGAGGATATAGGGTTAATTGGAAGCCTTATTAGGAACAAAACCGACATCTCGCCTTTGAAAGGAAGAATCGTAAAAACTCCGTTAGATCCAGGAAGGGTGATCCATTCAATAATTAACCGCGGCTGCGATTAGTTCTTTGAATTCTTAAAGTCGTGCCCAGCCAGATGAGAGTTTCCCCGCCAGTGATTGTGCTAAAATATTTCGTCAGCTAAACCTCTGCTGAGAGGGCGGAATCAGTAAACTATAACTTTTTTGAATTTCTAGTGAAAAGGAGGCAATAAATGGGGAAATTTTATACCAGAATGGGAGATGGCTCTGTAATTGAGCTAAGTGAAAGCGAATTAAAACGGGATTTAGAAGAAGGGACCAGGGATGCTGCAGAACGAGGAAGGATTCCTCCTCTCTGTGAAGATGAGCTATCCTATCTTTTTGATATCTACAGCATCCCTTATAGATTTGTTAGTGTAGATCGCGGAAACGAAGTTGTTCTCACTTATGATGCTGCCACCCTTAAAATTAGGCGTGTTGGAGTATTAACACACAGAATTCAGTCACTTCAAATTTACGAAAAACTCTTAGGTGCTGATACACTAGAGTTTGACCACGTTGATTATAGCTTCAAGCCTGTGAAGCCTATTATAGCTTATGAACAAACAGAGCTAGAACAAGCTTTGTTGGTGACAACTATCCCTATGTTTTACGGAGCTATGCCCAATTTAGGCTCATACACTCAACCTGACGGCCCCTGCCTCAATCCAATGGAGCTATTACCTATGGGTAAAATAACCGAAGCCAGAGCAGCGCAAGAAGAAATGGTAGAGCACGCTGTTAGGGACATGGTTAACGTAGCCAGTGCGATGTATGAATCGGGGGCCGATGGCATCAATTTTGACACCACAGGAGCAGCAGGGGATACTGATTTCCTGGCTACTTTGTGCGCTGTGGAGATATTAAGGAGGAAATATCCTCAGATGGGCATTGAAGTAGGGATGGCGGGGGAATTCATTCTGGGGATGCATGGAGAGTTAACTTATGATGGGGTACGTCTGGCGGGCTTATATCCTCATAAGCAGGTTGAACTGGTGGAGAAAGCAGGAGCTACTATTTATGGCCCGGCTATTAACACCAATACAGATGAATCGTGCCCGTGGAATATAGCCCGGGCAGCTACTTTCACAAAGGCCTGTGTTGAAAATTCGCACATACCTGTTCATGCTGACATGGGTATGGGGGTGGGAGGAATACCTGTGGTGGATCAGCCTCCTGTGGATGCGGTGTCCAGGGCTTCCAAGGCCATGGTAGAGATAACAAGGTTGGATGGTTTGTAGGTTGGAGTGGGAGACCCAGCAGGGATGGCTAGTGCTCATAATACTGCTTCGGGGATGGGTGGAATGCGCACTGCTGGAGACCTGGTAGCGCGTATGCAAATGTCCCGGGGGATGAAAATCAAAGAAGCCAAAGAATATGTAGCCAATAAGTTGAAAGCCCCTGTATCTGACCTTGCAGACCCGGTGGTGATGAATGAAATGAGAGACGATTTGGACATTGGCATGGTGTCAACAAGCCTATTTCCCGGTTCTGCTAAAGGCATAGAAGCTAAACTTCGCATAGCAGAATTGTTGGACATAGAAATCAACTGTGTAAACAAATTCAGGGATAAAATAGGCAGGGCATTAAGAGCATAAAATGAACTATAATAATGGAGGAGGTGATTTTTGATGCTTTAGCAACTAGAGGACTATGCCGAGAGGAAATTAAAAAAGGGAGGTCAAATTATGGATAAAGAGGAA
>JAGMDB010000162.1 GCA_023128875.1 Dehalococcoidia bacterium
CGGCTGGAATACCAGGCTGAGCAGGTCTGCCGTATTCTGGGCATTCCCTTCCATGTGCTCGATTTACAAAGGGAGTTTGAGCGGTGCGTAATTGATTATTTTTGCCAGGAATACAGGGGAGGGCGAACTCCTAATCCCTGCGTTGCCTGTAATCAATATATCAAATTCGGTTTTCTGTTAGACAGGGTTCTTGCTCTGGGGGCTGATCACTTAGCTACCGGTCATTATGCCAGAATTGAGAAGCCTGATGGTGGGTATCACCTGCTTAGAGCCAAGGATACAAGCAAAGACCAGTCGTATTTCCTCTACACCCTAAACCAGAGAAAACTCAGCTATCTTCTATTTCCTCTAGGGAATCATACCAAAGCTGAGGTTAGGCGGATAGCAAAGCGAGAGGGATTACCCACGGCGATTGAATCCAGTCAAGACCTTTGCTTTATTTCTGAAAAGAATTACCATGCTTTTCTCGGCCAGCGCTTTTCCAGCGTGCCTGGAGATGTTGTGGATACCCAAGGAACGATATTGGGCCATCATCGAGGGATAGCTTTCTATACTGTTGGGCAAAGGCACGGCCTTGGATTAGCTTCAAACACCCCCCTTTATGTAACTAGAATGGAACCAGAGAATAATCGAGTTGTGCTTGGCAGTGAAGAGGAGCTTTACAGCCGGGAAGTTACTGCCAGGAATCTGAGTTGGTTGGCGGGAGAATTACCATCTGAGCCTATAGCTATGACTGCTAAGATACGTTATAAATCAGCGCGGGTAGAAGCTGAGCTATTTCCCAAAGTGGATTCTGTCGATATTCGCTTTTCACAGCCGCAATGGGCGGCTACCCCGGGGCAGGCCATTGTGTTTTATAGGGGCGATGAGCTACTGGGGGGTGGCATTATTGATTAGAAATTCTGAAATCTCTTTATTGTAGTATTGTTACTACTGCTTCTATGACCAGATTGTCATTCTTGCAGAGTCCTTCTTAAATTTATCAACAGCTCATCTATCTCTTCTTTAATGTTGTAGAAATGTGGAGCGATTCGGATTACTTCTTCTCCACTCGGCTCAACAGCAGTGTTGTATTTTCTCAATTTAACAGCTACTCTCTGGGCCTCGGGGACTTTGATTGTCAGGTGAGACCTTTGTTCTCTGTTGTATGGCGACTTTGTCTCAAAACCCTCGTAACCATCTTCGGTAATTCGTTGGAAGTAATAATCCAGCAGGCACTTGGTGTAATTCTCGATGTTCTTTACCCCAATTTCATTTATCATTTTGAGCACTGGCAGCGAAATATAATCAAGTGGGAGTCGTGGAACACCCAGTTCAAACCTGTTTGCTGTTTTGGAAAGTGGATGATGTCCATTATCCTCCAGCCAATACGGGAATGAATCCCAGAAGTCTTCCCCACTGAACCATCCTCTATCCAGCGATTCTAATTTTTCCACCAGTTTTTCCTTTACATACAGGAAGGCATTTCCCGTGGGGCACAATAAATATTTGTAGGTGGTGCTTGCCAAAAAATCGACGTTGCTTCCTTTAACATCTTCTACGAAATGACCGCTTAGTTGCCCATCATCTATAAATACATATGCGCCTTTATCATGGGCTATTTTAACTATCTCTCTGAGTTTATCCTGTCTAAATCCAGTGCGGTAACAGGTACCTGTCAAAACTACCAGAATAGTTTTTTCATCAATGCTTTTTTCATAATCGGCGGGCCCGGGTCGCAGGTTATCATAGTCAACTGGGCTGCCAATCTTTTGAGGCGAAGGAACAAACGAGATTTTGGCACCTCTCTTTTGTTGGGCATGGCATGCGAATGATATACCAGGAAAGCTTAGAGCGCTTACCACTATTTTGTTCCGCTTTTCGTAATCAAGCGAGTTTAAGATTCGGCAAGCTGCTGCGCTTGTGCTCGGTACAATCGCAATCTCTCCAGGTTCTGCGTTAATTATCTTTGCAAATTCAGCCTTCAACTCCTCATGTGCATTCAGGAAATTGTCGAAATTTACTTCGGGTATTTCAGTGCTCGTGCCTTTGACATCTTCAATGGCTTGAACGCCAACATCTGGCAGAATCCCTATGCCGCAGGTCGCCTGGTAATTCATCCCCCGCTTTATGATAGGGAATCTATTTCTGTATTCTTCAATTTTCATATGCTCACTCTCCTCGTTTTTCTGTAAAATTTGCCACATCTGGCTATTGTCTCAGATTGCCAACCGACTTAATTTCCCATGATTGTGCTTAAGCAGCCGTTACTGGTTATTGGTGCGCTAGGTATCACCTCCTTTGACTGATACTCTGGCAAAAGTGTGCGGTTCTTCACTATATAATTTTTTGGGGGGATGCTGTCAAGCCGCAGCCGTGGCTGTTTGCTCCTTTGTGTGGGGAAGTGATAAGGGAAAAAACGAGCAAAGCCTTGCCGCCAATGGTTAAGAGCCGAGAAATAAGATATTATGTGGAAGACTATAAATCAGGAGCCCTAATTTCCAGGATTTACTCTAGAGATATGTCGCAGCCACCAAATCTTGATTGGGAAAAGAGGCTTAGATTACAGGGCTATGAGCTTATTGCTGGCATTGATGAAGCTGGGAGGGGAGCTCTTGCTGGTCCAGTAGTTGCCGCTGCTGTCATTTTGCCTTGCTCTAGCTATCCTCCCTGGTTCAAGCTAGTTCGGGATAGCAAAGAGATAAGCCCAAAGAAACGCGAAACCCTGTTCCACTTAATTCGGGGGGAGGCTGTGTCTGTAGGCGTTGGCATTGTTTCAGCACAAATAATCGATGCCGCGAATATCCTTAAAGCTACTCAGCTAGCCATGAAGCAAGCTGTGGAGAAACTGCCGCAGCAGCCGCATTTCCTCATTATCGATAGATTGACTTTGCCCCATTGCGCCATACCTCAAGAAGGAATAACCAGGGGTGATAAGTTGTGCCTTTCTATTGCCTGTGCCTCTATTGTGGCCAAAGTCACCAGGGACCATATAATGGAGGAGTTGGATGAAATTTATCCCGATTATGGCTTTGCTAAACATAAAGGTTATGGGACGCGGAGGCATGTTTCCTGTCTGCAACAATTGGGGCCTTCGCCAGCTCACCGCTTATCCTTTGCTCCTGTTAAAACTATAGCTGTAAGCTACGGCTCCTTCCCCCTGGAGGGAGAGGGTTAATGCGAGAGCGAAAGGACGGGGCAATCTAAAATGAAGATGAGTCGCCAGGAAGTGGGCAAGCTAGGAGAGAAATTAGCCCGGAAATTCCTCCAGAAAAGAGGCTATCACATCCAGGAGACGAATTTTCACTGTCGTGAGGGGGAGATTGATATCATCGCCCAGCAAAAAGACTATATTGTCTTTATCGAAGTGCGCACCAAAAGTAGTTTGGACTTTGGTAGCCCTGAGGAATCGATAACGTCAGCTAAAAAGGAAAAATTAATTGCTTCAGCTTTAACCTACATAAATACTCACCAGAATCTGCCTTCTTCATGGCGTATAGATGTTGTAGCTATAGAGATTGACCAGAGCGGCAAAACCAAACGCATTGAGCTCATTGAAAACGCCATTAGCTGAGAAGCTCAAAGCTTTATAAATAGACCTTCTATATCCTTTTATTTATTTTTATTTGCTTGGCCTTTGGCTAGCAAATCCGGGTAATTACAACTGCTCCGTTTTCAAACCTTGCCTTCTTGCTACCTCTTCGTTAACAAGTTTTCCCTTGTAGAAATTCAGGGCACCTTTTAATACTGAATTCTGCTTCAAAGCTGTATCAATCCCTTTTTCAGCAATCTCAGTCAGATAAGGCATAAATGCATTTATGAGCAGCTTGGACGAAGTTTTTGCAATCAGGGAAGGGACATTATCCACACAATAATGAATCCTCCCTTCCTCAATGTATGTTGGATTCTCCAGCGTAGTGTAATGGGATGTTTCTACAAGTTCTCCTCCTACATCAACGATAACTCCTTTTTCGGGAAGAAGCTTTATGTGTTCTCTTGTGACTACAGTTTTGCTATCTGGCATGGGATAGATAGCGTTAATAAGCCCTACGGATTCCTTTAATGATTTTCTGAGGTTTTCCTCATTGGAATAAAGCACCCTGGCGCGACCGCCAAATAGCTTGTTCAATTCTGCCATTCTCCGCAAATCGTTTTCTAAGATTGTCACTTCAGCCCCGATGCCTAAAAGTGTTCTTGCGGCGAAATAACCTACAGTTCCACCACCGAGTATGGTAATCCGGGCAGAACCAGCCCCGGAAAAGCTCGCCAGAGCAACTCCTAACGATTCAGGTGGCTCAAATAGCAACCAGGTCATCTGAATGGCAGCGTTCCAGCCAGCAATTTCACTCATTGGCACAATTGCTACTCTAAAGTCCCCTTCGCTAACTAACTGTTCCAGAGCAATTGTAGTGATTTTTGCCTTCTTCAAGAGCTTGCATACCTGGGGTTCGAGAGCTTCAGTCAGGTGAAAAAAGGTAGAAATTATCTGGCCTTCATGGAGCATAGAATATTCCTTTTCCTGGAGTTCCTTCACTTTCAATACCAACTCTCCACGTGACCATAGCTCATCCTTTGAATCAACAATTTGAGCCCCCGCTTTCTTATAGTCTTCATCTTCAAATTCAGAAAAATGGCCAGCGCTTTTCTCCACTAAAACTGCATGTCCTTTGCCTACCAAATAGTTTGTCCAGGCGGGGTCTATTCCTACCCTTCTTTCTCCCGGTTTCATTTCTTTCGGTGCTGCGATTATCATATTAACCTCCTTCCATTGCTATAGCTTTGCCAGGTTGCAATCTTTCTCCAGTGGTAACTAAGTCAATTGTCTCTTTTGCTTGCATACCGGTGAGCCCCATCGCTATAAGCGCTTTTATCAGCTAACCGTGTGCGTACTAGCACTCAATCATCGATGATAATCATCACAACAACATCAGAATATGCGTAATTTACTCTTTGCATAACTGTTGAAATTGTCTTATTCTGTCAGTTGCACCTTTCATACACAATTTTTCCGCCGACAATTGTTTTTTCCACATCAATTGCCCTTATGCTATCTGGCGATACTCTAGAGGGGTCGTTGGAAAGCACGACAAAATCGGCCAATTTCCCCACTTCGATAGAGCCTTTCACATTCTCTTCAAAAGATGCATAGGCGCTTCCCAGGGTATAAATCTTGATGGCTTCCTCTAT
>JAGMDB010000163.1 GCA_023128875.1 Dehalococcoidia bacterium
GCGACCTCTTCGGGAGGGGAGAGCTGTTTTTGCCGGAGCTAATATTATCGGCTGAGGCTATGAAGGGGGCAGCAGATATTCTTACCGCTGCACTGCCAAAGGATGCGAAAAAGAGAAGGGGGAAGATAGTGTTAGGGACTGCTCAAGGAGATATTCACGATATTGGGAAAAGCATGGTTGTGTCATTTCTACAGGCTAATGGGTTGGAGGTTTATGATTTGGGGCGTGATATAGAGACGCAAAAATTTATTGACAAAGCTCAAGAGGTGAATGCTGATATAATAGGCATGAGTGCTTTATTAACCACCACTATGAGCGGGCAGAAGGCATTGATACAGGAGCTTAAGAAAGCTGGATTGCGTGAGAAATATAAGGTAATGGTTGGTGGGGCTCCTGCTACGCAGAGGTGGGCTGATAGAATTGGCGCAGATGCGTATGGAATAGATGCTGCCGATGCAGCCAAGAAAGCGATGGAATTGCTAGGCGAAGGATGAGGGAATTCCCTTAACAACATAGTATAGTCATAATAGTCACTATGGCTGTTAAATGAGGGGAGGATGAGAACAAAGAAAATTCACAAAAAGTATTATCGAAAGCAAGCGGGCATTTTTGCACTTATTCGGAAGATAAAGCTATGGCCATCGCGTAAAGGTGTTCTTCACGGAGTTAAATTCTTTGAGGTAAGGGGGATTTGTGCCGAGATAATCACTCATTGTAACCGGAGAGTTATTATTCGAGATTCGAGAAGAAGTCGAGCGGTACGATGGCTTCGCAATAAATGGTATTCTGGTGAGTGCAATGAATGCCATATCCCCAGATGGAAGCTGGAAAAATTCTCGCTGACATCTTTTAGCCGACATTATGGCTCTCAACTGAAGTGATAAGTTTCGCATAATGGAGGGAGGTGCAATCTAAACGAAAGAGTTTTTACTGGAGCGTAAGGCAATTTTTTTTCTTAAAAAGGAGGTAATGAATGGAAAAATTTCATATGAGAATGGGAGATGGTTCTGCAACTGAACTAAGCGAAAGCGAATTAAGACGGGACTTGGAAGATGGTACCAAGGATGCTGCCGAGAGAGCAAAAATCCCTCCTCTTTCCCAGAACGAATTAGCATACCTTTTTGATGTCTATAGCAGCCCTGCTAGATTCGTGGGAGTGGATCGTGGTAATGAAGTAATTTTCAGTTATGATAATGGTGCTGGCAAATCGAAGGAGGATATAACGGAAATACCATTACACAGAGTTCAGGAAGCCCAAGTTTATGAGAAATTCTTAGGTGCTGATATGGCAGATTTCGGCCATATTGATTACAGTTTTAAGCCTGTGAAGTCTATTGTAACTTTTGAGCAACAGGCCTTAGAGTACGCTTTATTGGTGACAACTGTTCCCATGTTTTACGGGTCTCAGCCTAACTTAGGCTCATACACTCAACCAGATGGCCCTTGCCCCAATCCAATGGAGCTATTACCTCAGGGGAAAATAGCCGAGGCCAGGGCGGCCCAAGAAGAAATGATGGAACACGCTGTTAAGGATATGGTTTATGTGGGCAGTGCGATGTATGAATCGGGGGCAGACGGCATTAATTTTGATACCACAGGAGCAGCGGGGGACGCTGATTTTTTAGCCACTTTGCGTGCCGTTGAGATACTAAGGAAGAAATACCCTCAAATAGCTATGATGGTAGGGATGGCAGGGGAATTCATTCTAGGGATGCATGGAGAGTTAACTTACGATGGAGTTCGTGTAGCGGGATTATATCCTCATAAGCAGCTTGAGCTGGTGGAGAAAGCTGGAGCTACTATTTTTGGCCCGGCTATTAATATCAATACAGATAGGTCAGGTGCGTGGAATGTAGCTCGGGCAGTTACTTTTGTAAAACCCTGTGTTGAAAATTCAAATATACCTGTTCACGCCAATATGGGGATGGGGCTGAGCGGAATTCCTATGGCTGATTGCCCTCCCGTGGATGCAGTATCCAGAGCTTCCAAAGCTATGGTAGAGATAACCAGACTGGATGGTTTGTAGGTGGGGGTGGGCGACCCGGTAGGTATGGAAGTGGCTCATGTTAGTGCTTCGGGTATGGGCGGGATACGTACTGCTGGAGATCTGGTAGCGCGTATGCAAATATCCCGAGGGATGAAAATCAAAGAAGCCAAAGAATATGTAGCTGGTAAGTTAAAAGTTTCTGTGCTTGAGCTCTCAGACCCTGTGGTGATGGGTGAATTGAGACAAGATCTAAATATTGGCACGATGTCTCCCTTTGTGGGAGGAGCTAAGGGCATAGAAGCTAAGCTCCGCATAGCGGAATTGTTAGGCATAGAAATCAACTGTGTGAATAAATTTAAGGATAAGGTGAAGTGGTAGTACAAATAAAATATGATTAAGGAGAATGTTTGATGGAAACCAAGTTATCTAGTGCAACCAGGGAAGTAATCATTGGTGATGAACTACCCACGGTGTTGATTGGAGAGCGTATTAATCCAACAGGGAAGAAGAAGATGACTGCAGCGTTGGAATCAGGTGATTTGGAGGTTGTTTGTAGAGAAGCGCTAGCGCAAATTGAGGCGGGAGCAGATATTCTTGATGTCAACGTTGCTACACCCATCATAGATGAAGAAACTATGCTTCCTGAAGTTGTGCAAGCAGTGATGAATACGGTTGATGCACCTTTATGTCTTGACAGCTCTAATCCTGAAGCTTTAGAGGCCGCCCTTAGAATCTATAAAGGCAAGCCACTTGTTAACTCAGTGACTGGGCAGGAGGATGTCCTAAAGAGAATTCTGCCCCTGATTAAGGAACATAAGGCGGCAGTTATCGGTATGACTGTAGACGATGAAGGCATACCAAATGATGTAGACCGACGTGTGGCTATTGCTCACAAAATTGTGGAAAGAGCCGATAAATTAGGCATACCACCTGAAGACATTATTATTGATTGTGTAACTATGACGGTAGGAGCAGATGCCAGAAGTGCCCTGGTAACCATAGAAACTATTCGTAGAGTCAAGGATGAGCTGGGGGTAAATATAACATTGGGTGCTAGCAATGTTTCTTTTGGTTTACCTAACCGCGATTTGATTAACGGTGCTTTCCTGGCTATTGCTATTGCTGCGGGGATGAACTGCCCGGTTATAAATGTAGCTAAAATGCGCCCAACTGTTTTGGCTACTGATTTGCTTCTCGCTTATGACAAGAATGCAATGAGGTATATTAGAGCCCAGCGACAATCCAGGTAAAAGGCTTGAAACAGAACGAGATGTGACGCAGCATAGAGGAAATGGAGCAGGCGATTAATTATCTGGATTTTTCAAAAGTAAATAGGCTATAATCAACGGATTAAAAGGAGGTTTAAAGATGGTAGATTTGACTAAAGTAAAGGACAGCGTAATTGGGGGTGAAGTTGATGATGTAGTAGAGATGGTCAAGAAGGCTGTTGATGAGGGGCAGAGT
>JAGMDB010000164.1 GCA_023128875.1 Dehalococcoidia bacterium
CGCGGCATACTACTATTGCCTTCCCCCATATGTTGGTTGTAAGGCTGTTTAATTTTTGTTTCCTGTTCAACTTTGGGCATTTCGGTTTCCACCAATTATAATTTAAAATACCTAATTTAGGAAAACTAGCGTAGAAGATAGAAGCTGAGATGGGATTTTAGTCTCTGGCGAATATTCTGCCCAATTGCGCACTTGTGGTCGTAAACCTTGAATGCCCAGAGTGATTAAGCGAGCATGACTCGAGCATCAACCACCATATAGCCGTTAGTTCGCTCCAAGATTTTTACGGGATTAAGATCTAGTTCGGTTATCTGGGGCAAGTCTTCCACCATAGTTGAGATCCTCAGCAGGAGTTCCTCAAGAGCTTTTATGTCAGAGGGCTCAGCCCCTCGCCAGCCTTTGAGAAGCTGATAAGCCTTGCCCGAGCGTATCATCTCCTGAGCATCGACGTCGGTCAAGGGATGGATTCGGAAGGCAACGTCTTTAAATAACTCAGCATAAATCCCACCCATGCCGAACAGGATCAGTGGGCCAAAAGAAGGGTCCTGGGTTACACCGACGATTACCTCGACCCCCCGAGATATCATTTCCTGAACGACCACCCCTTGCATCTCGTCTTCCCTTCCCAGGCTGACCAAGCGCTCGCTAATCTGGATAAAGGCCTGCTTCACCCCCCTCTGAGAGTGGAGACCAAGAATTACACCGCCAACCTCTGTCTTATGGGTTATAGTGTCAGAAAGAAGCTTTACGGCAACGGGGAAACCGATTCCCTTAGCTATGTTCGCCGCCTCCTCGGCAGTTCTAGCCGACTTTGACCGCACCATGTGAATGCCATAGGAGTCTAGAAGTTCAGTGATAGAGGTAGCGTCGAGCCACAAAGGTCGAGCCATGCCTCCCTCTAAAGCAGTTTTGATTATCTGACCAGCCTTCTTTTTATCAATACTTCCCAGCTCTGGAATTACGCCCTTGGGCCTTTCCAGCCAATCGCTATATTCACAAGCTTTGGCGAGCGCAGTAGCGGTAGACTCCGGGAAGGTAAAAGATGGGACATATCCTTCTTCCCTGGATCCCAGTTCGATGGAGGCGCCACGCGAACCCATGAATGAAGCTACAAGTGTCTTGCTTTGTTGGCGAAATCGCGGGACCGCCTCTCGGATAGCCCTGGCTACTGCTTCAGGCTGTGTAACTATCGGAGGGATGAAAATAACGATCACGATGTCTATGTTGTTATCTTGCGCCAAAAGCTCGAGTGCTTGACTATATTCTTCGGCGGTAGCTTCAGCGGTCATATCGATGGGGTTGCCAAGGCTGGCTCCAGGTGGTAGGAAGTTCTTAAGCTCCGAAAGGGTCTTGTCTGAAAGAGTTGGCAATTCAAGGCCCCTGGCAGCACAAGCATCGGCAGTGAGGATTCCAGGACCACCACCATTAGTGAGAATAACTACTCTTCTTCCCAGAGGTAGAGGTTGGTGAGACAGCAAGCTGGCCACGTCGAAGAGCTCTTCCAGCGTATCCACCCTGATTATCCCAGCCTGCCTGAACAAGGCTTCGGAAGCTACCTCAGCAGTTGCCAGTGCTCCGGTATGGGATGCGGCAGCTCTGGATCCAGCCGGAGTGCGTCCACTTTTTACGATTATTGCCGGCTTGGTGGCCGTTATGCTGCGGCCTATGCGAGCAAATTTCCTAGGATTGCCGAAAGATTCCAAATAAAGGAGGATGACATCAGTGGCGGGGTCTTCTTCCCAGTATTGTAGCAGGTCATTACTCGATACGTCGGCTCTGTTTCCCATGCTGACAAAAGTGGAAAGGCCAATATTTAAGCTACGTGCATATTCCAATATGGCAAGTCCCAGGGCACCGCTCTGGGTGCAGAAGGCGATGCGGCCGGTGGGAGGAAAAACGGAGGAAAAGGTAGCGTTCATACTCACCTGGGGGTCGGTATTGATGATTCCCATACAGTTAGGACCTACTAAGCGCATTCCATATTTGCGGGTTATCTCAAGCAGTCTATTTTGCCTATCCATACCTTCCGGCCCACTTTCTCCAAAACCTGCTGATATAACCACGATACCCTGTACCCCCTTCCGCCCACACTGCTCCACCACCTTCTCGACTGTTTTTGCTGGAACAATAACCACTGCCAGATCTACTCCCCCAGGTATATCAAGAACAGATGGATATGCTTTTACCGAGGCCACTACCTCAGCATTGGGGTTCACCGGATAAATGACGCCATTAAAGCTTTGGTGGAGCAGGTTACGGAAGAGCTTATTGCCAATAGTCCCTTCTCTGCGTGAGGCTCCAATAACAGCAATGGACCGGGGCTTGAGGAAAGCCATCAAGGAAGCTACGGTGGCAACCTTCTCCCGCTCAATAGACATCTCCTCGACTATCAGAGTTGGAACAAGGTCCAAAACCACGCGATAAACACCTTGTTCCAGTTCTTGAGTTATCTGGAAACCGCTATCCTTCAGTACCTGCATCATTTCTTGGTTATCAGCGAGCACCTCGCCTTCGAAAAGGCGGATGCCCTTTTTCCTTGCTATTATGGCCAGCTGCTCCAGCAGGTGAGTTCCAATGCCTTTCCCCTGGTATGCATCCTCCACTACGAAAGCCATCTCGGCGGTATCTTTCCTAGGAAGCCGATTATAGCGACCTACAGCAATGATTTTCTCTTCTCCATCTTCAACAATTGTTGCCACCAAGGCGAAGTTGTTATCATAATCAACGGTACAAAAGCGTTGCGCTTCCTCCCTCGACATCTGCCTCAAGATATTGTGGAACCTGAGATAAACAGTATGGGGGCTCAGACGGTAAAAAGGAGCGAGCAGCTTTTCTTCGTCTTCCAACCGGATAGGCCGGAGATATAGAGTGGAGCCATCTTTCAGTATAACCGCTGTTTTGTATTTCTCTAAATCGCTACTAGAGGGGCTTGTTGCCATGTCACCTCACCGCTTGCTCTATTTGGGAAGATTAGACCACGTGGTTCTTATCAACATGATAAGGAATTACCCTGCTGCTTAAATCGTAAAAACGTACCTCATGCTTCCACCACTTCACCTTAGCTTGAGGGTTTGATGATACATCAGGTGCTGGGAGAAATCAACTCATTCACCTTCATTTTGGGACTCACCTGGATTTGGTTTTACTTTATACCTTCCCATCCTTCTTGCACCTAGCCAATAATTAGGTCATCCAGATGTCGCTTCGGCACATGATGGACACCCTTGCTGTCACGCCAGTACTTGGTATCTCCGCTGGG
>JAGMDB010000165.1 GCA_023128875.1 Dehalococcoidia bacterium
ATATTTTGAGCTACTATCTCAGGCATACAGGTAAAAGGTGCTAGATGAATTACTCCGTCGTACCCCTTCCGAGCGTAAAGCACCTTCTCACCCACTGACTCCCAACCATCACCGCCAACATCGTGGTCAAGATAAGGTTCGGCTAGCTTGTGAACCTCTCTCCACTCACTTATGCCTAAATAATTAAGAAACAGGCTATACTTGACCCATCGAGAAAGAGTCAGTGTTCGCTCAACCTCCACCCCTAACTTGCCTAACTCCATCTCTATATCCATATTAGCAAAAGGTTCCATAACAACGTAAATCTCGCCCACTATAGCCACTTTAACAGGGTCAGCCTTGGGATTGTGAGGAAGCTTATTCAGTTTACCAATGTATTCTTTGGTTGTCCTTTTCACATCCTGACCATCAAACGCATCGTCGATTGCCCTAACAGCTTCCTTGTAGACTAAGTTAGCCGCTCCTTTCTCCAGCTCTATTGCTCTCATCTTCTGAGCCACTTTTTCTACTTTGTCCAGAGCACTCAGTTTCCCTATGCCAAAGAAAAATGCTGAAGTAATCCCATGCAACGGGATCCTGGCACGGTTACCATTGGCCACGCTTCTTATGAGTCGCAGCATGTTAAGAAATTTATGGTGAGAAATGTCAAGAGTCAGAAAGTGAGCATCATAGCCCAAATCATGCAGCATTTGCTCCTGACCTTTGGCATAGTAGCCCAGCCGGCAGATACCAGTGCCCCTCGCCTGAATCAAGGTATCTGCTCCTAGCTCACAGGCTTCAATTAAGCTCCCCAGAGTAAGCTTATAAGGCAAACAAGCTTCCGCTGGTGAATATTTGACTCCCAGGTCCAATGTTTTTTTGGTCATCGGCGGTGGAATTACGAGGCCCTCCCCATTAACAGCGCCCAACCTCGCCGCCATGGCTCTTACCGCTATGTAGGCATTGCCTAAATGAGGTATGCCTATACGCATGTTCTCTCCTTCCATTTAATCATATCCAGGAAAGCCTCCAAACGAGTCAGCAAACCTCCATCGCTGGTATGCTCATCCAAACTAAGATGCAAGAAGGGAGCATTGAGCTCTCTGGCTCGGTGCTGCACAAAGGTTACCATCATTGAATCAGGGCCACAACCAAAGACGGAGAGGTTAATAACCCCATCGACTTTCTTCTCCAGATAATATTCTCCAGCGCCAATAATATCAGTTTCAAACGACCAATGGGGAGTACCCACCAACTTTCTCGCAGCATCATAAAGCGCCTTCTCAGGAGCCATTTCCGAGGTGAGACTTTTAGCCCCCATTGACTGCAACCGGTGAATCAGTCGATGGCTAAGATACTCATCATAGATAACGTACGGATGGCCAATAACAGCAATAGTCAGTGATGGAGCCGAAGCAAGGTCAGAATCTGGCTGTTGCTTACCCTGGCACATCCTATCAATAGCCTCAACAGGCGTGAGCCCCTCATCGAACATTTTGCTCTGGTAGGCTAAATTGTTTTCCCAGGCCTCTTCAACTGCTTTCTTAATCTTGAACGGATTATGGGTAAAATAGCGCCCCAATTTATAGATATTCTGGTAGAAATGATAACGCCCCTTCTCAAGGTTTATCTCTGGGTCAAGTATGATGGGGCATTCTGGAATTAGAGCTCTAGTCATATTAGGTAAGCCAATAATCTTGGAGCAATTATAAGCTTTATTACCCAAACTGGTGACAGCCGGAGCAAAAATATAATCGCACTTGCCTATCATGGACATAACGTGGCCAAAAAAAATCTTTACTGGTAAACAAGTATCAGCAACTGCCCTTGAAACACCGAAATTTAGTATGGTCTTATTGGTTGGCGATGATACCACCACTTCTGCACCTAATTTTTCAAAAAAAGTTTTCCACGCAGGATAATACAGGTAGTAGAGCAGAGCTCGTGGGATGCCCACTTTAGCCATCGTTGCAGAATTCTCGCTTAATTTCGTCTAACATCCCAGGCTGGCCTAGGACATCAACCACAGTCATTGCCATCGACTTGGCTGCATCTAACAGCCCTTTATGTCCAGCCTCAGAAGCAGCAGCAGAGGCGAATTCCGGTGAATGTATCAATACCTCAGGAGAAGCAATAGCCACCATAGGATGTATGCTGGGCACCGCCTGGCTCACATTCCCCATATCTGTGCTACCAAATCCAGAAGGCTTGGAAAGCTCCACATGGCGCCCCAGCGATTCCAGGTTTCGCTTGAACAACTGAGCTAAAGCCATGTTATTTTTCATCGGGGCGTAGGCCCTATCCCCCCATTTGTACTCTAATCTAGCCCCAGTAGCTAAAGCTGCTCCTTTAAAGCAGTTTAGTACCTTTTCTTTCAATTCATCAATGTAATTATTATCCCTGGCACGTATCAGGAATTTGGCAGCGCTGTGGGCGGGCACTATATTGGGCGCATCACCTCCATCCGTAATTATGCCATGAATGCGCGCCTCTTCTTTTATGTGCTGGCGCAGTGAATTTATACAGTTAAAGGATAAAATCAAAGCCTCAAGGGCATTGATCCCTTCATGAGGCTGAGCAGCAGCATGAGCAGGTCTTCCAAAGAGTTCCACTTCCAGGGAAACGCAGGCAAGCGCAGCTATGGTTAGCAAATTCAGGACATCGGGGTGCGTCATCATAGCCACGTCTATCTCGCCAAATATGCCAGCTTTGACCATATCTATCTTAGCCCCGAAAACTTCTTCCGCCGGAGCGCCCACAACTATAATGCTACCCCCAAAGCGTTCTATGGCAAGTTTGCTAGCTACCCCAGCCCCAACGGCTGAAGCAGCGATTATATTATGCCCACAAGCATGGCCTATCTTGGGTAAGGCATCATATTCAGCCAGTAAAGCAAGCCTTGGGCTACCTTGTCCATATGTAGCCTGGAAGGCTGTAGGTAAACCCGCAATATGTTCCTCTACCTGGAATCCATTTTTTTGCAGATAACCGATAAGCCAGGATGCTGCCTTTCTCTCCTGGAAGCCTAGCTCAGGATTATCATGGATTTTGAGGCTTAGCCGAATGAGGTCCCGATGTTGTGCTTCTATTATAGCACTTACCCCTGCCTTTGAATCCTCTATTTCGTTACCAATGCTTGAAACTTCCACTATTAGCTATTATACTTCAGAATCTGTCTGGATTTCCAGGTATTAGCCGAGCTTAAAACCATGAGAACTGAAGAACTTAACGTAAGGCCTTTCGAGAGCCTGATAAATGTGGCTCAACTGCTGAGTGAGCCTATCGGCTCCAGCCAAAGCTATTGTGTAGATGACCTGGTCGACGAGCAAGCTAGGGGTTTAGTTCAAGGAAAGATAACGCTAATCCATAGCGGCAATGGCGTTTTGGTTCGAGCTGAATTAACTGTTAAAGTAGAACTAACATGCAGTCGCTGCCTCAATGACTTTATTTATCCAGCAAATTTACACATCGAAGAGGAATTTTTTTCCGCAGCTAACGTGTCCAGCGCTTCATTTTTTCCCGAGGACTCAACTGAGCTCACTATTGACAATCACAATATGCTTGACTTAGGAGAGATAATCCGCCAATATACTTTATTAAATTTGCCCATGAAGCCAGTATGTCGACCCGATTGTATCGGGATTAAGGAGGTAAATTCGTATGGCTCTGCCTAAAAAGAAATATCCCAAGTCACGCCAGGGGAAAAGGCGCAGCCATCTCAAGCTCAATTTACCCACGTTTGATATTTGCCCCCAATGCCATAGCCGGAAGTTAGCTCACCACGTTTGCCCCACCTGCGGTAACTACAACGGCAGGCAAGTAATTACAATTGAAACACCCAAGAAAAAAGGCTAACTGAAATATGGCTAAGGCAGCTTATGTTTTCCCGGGCCAGGGCTCCCAGCAGGTTGGTATGGGACTCGACCTGTATCAGACTTCTTCATCGGCCAGGGAAGTCTTTGATGAAACTGATGCTATCTTAGGCTTTCCCCTTTCACGCTTATGCTTCGAAGGACCAGAGGAAGAACTAACAAAAACACATAACGTCCAACCAGCAGTACTGGCAACCAGCATTGCCTGTCTGAGGACAGCTCAGCGTACTAACAACAACGATTTACCCTCTCCTTCCCTTATTGCTGGGCATAGCCTGGGTGAATATACAGCTCTGGTAGCAGCTAATGTACTCAGTTTAGGCGATGCTGTGAGTTTAGTTCGCGAACGAGGTAGATTAATGCATGAAGCTGGGCAGAAGAACCCAGGAGGTATGCTAGCCATAATGGGACTTGATCTGGAAGCAATTGAAGAAATATGTCTCCGCAGTAAATGCGACATCTCCAACATTAACTGCCCCATACAGACTGTAATCAGTGGTGCTGTTGAGTCTTTAGCTGAAGCCAAAGAATTAGCCAGAGCGAGAGGCGCTCTCCGCCTCATCCCCTTAAAGGTGAGCGGCGCATTTCATTCCTCTCTAATGGAACCTGTTGTAGATGAATTCAGCGAA
>JAGMDB010000166.1 GCA_023128875.1 Dehalococcoidia bacterium
TTGGGAACCTCAATGCCAACTATAGATTTACCTGGCACGGGAGCTTCAATTCTAATACTAGGAGCAGCTAAAGCCAAAGCCAAATCATTAGCCAAAGAAGTAATCCGGTCCACTCTGATTCTGGTTTTAGATACTTCTTCCAGCCGTTCTTGCCCTCTATCTATGATTTTCCTATATTTCCTGCCCCAGCCAGGCTCAACGCCAAACTGTGTTACAGTGGGGCCCACATTTATTTGCACAACTTTGGCTTCTACACCATAGCTGACTAAAGCTTCTTCAACCAGCCGAGCCCGTTTATTAATATCATCTCTGTTCAGTTCTACCTCTCTTGGTTTATCCAGGATATCAATAGGCGGAAGCTTCCAGCCACCGGGAGTAAGAATTGGCTCGCGTCGAGGTTGCCACGCTGCCCCTTCACTACGTTCAGGGGTTCGGTCTGCAATAACAGAAAAGGGAGGTACCATGGTTTTTGCTGTCATCCCGGTAACGCCAGGGCGTTCCCCAGATGGAGTAGCTTCAGACAGAGGAAGTTGAGGCAAGGGGCCTTTAAGCGGTGCAACTTTGCGATGGGGTGGAAGAACTTTGAGACAGAACCGCTGGCCATTTCTAACAGCTCTCTTTGCTAGACCCCAGGATCTACGAGGGGCTATGAAAATGATACCTAAAAGGACAAGTCCAGTCAGCCGGAGGCCGCCCACAACATTCATAGTGTCGACAACCCCTATTACGTTTTCCCTTATACTTTGGCCGATCCGGCCTTCCAATGTAATTCGGCTTAGAATATCTTGGCCAGGGGAGAAAAGGGGGAACACTCCCCATGCTGTTAAAGCCAGAATAGCTCCTCCCACAAACCAGTTCCACCGCCTTGCTGAGGCGGAGAGGTGCCTTCCACATATCACCCAGATTATCACGCCCAGAGCAACAGCTATTATAATTAAGCCAAGGCCAAACAAAGTAAGGATGTCTTCCCATGCTACAGTAGCCAGGGAAATCAGGCGAGGCCCAAAGTAATATAGTAGCCCTATTACAATGATGGCTAAGGCGACAAAAAGGGGGAAGCGTTTGCCTATCAGTGAGCTTTTTGCCCTACCCCGCTTTGGTCTGGATACGGTCTTCTGTCTTGCTCGAGGCATAGAACTACACCTCCACAATTACAGGGACAATAATAGGTCTTCGATGAGTCCGCTCATAGAGGAATTTGATCAGAGAATTCCTCACTTCGGCTTCAATATTGCTTCGCTCAAATAAGTGTTTTCTCTTATGATTCACAGCAGCCATCACCACCTCTTGGCTTTTCTCCATTAAGGCTCCGCTCCCAAAAGTATCGATAAAACCTCGTGCCATAATGCGAGGCCTTCCTATCAATCCACCTTTTTGGGTATCAACAACCAGGCTTACTATTACAATACCATCTCGTGAAAGCAATTTGCGGTCGCGAAGTAACACACTATCTATTTCCCCGGTTACTAAGCCATTTACATAGACATTGCCTGTAGGAACTTTTCCAACAACGTTCCCATCTTCCTGCCCCAGCTCAAGTACATCTCCATCCTCAAGAACAAAAGTATTATCACCTGGCATGCCCAAGTTCTGCGCTAACTTGGCGTGCAGGCTCAAATGACGATACTCACCGTGAACAGGCACAAAGAACTTAGGTTTAACCAAACTGATTAAAAGCTTTAACTCTTCCTGGCTGCCGTGTCCATGAACGTGAACTTGAGACAATTTCTCATAAATTACGTTAGCACCTTGTCGAAAAAGGCCATCTACAGTTTTCCCAACTAACGCCTCATTGCCAGGAATGGGAGTAGCTGATATTACCACCGTGTCCCCAGGGACAATTTGGACTTGCCCATGGCGCCCACCAGCCATACGCACCAAAGCAGAGGTAGGCTCACCCTGGCTTCCCGTAGTCAAAATAACTACCCGATTATGAGGCAAATGCTCAAGTTCATCAGAGCGGCAACGAACGCCTGACGGAATTGTAAGGTAGCCAGTCTCCATCGCCAAGGGTACTATCTCTTCCATACTGCGACCGGTGATAAATACACGGCGATTATGCTTGGCAGCGACATCAATCACCTGCTGAATTCGAGCGATAAGAGACGCAAAGGTGGTTATGATGACCCTCCCCGAAGCGCCCATCATAATATGGTCCAGAGCCTCACTAACCACCCTCTCAGAAGGGGTGTACCCAGGAAGTTCAACATAAGTGGAGTCAGAAAGGAGAAGTAAAACCCCTTTTCTGCCCAGCCAGGCTAGGCGACTCAGATCAGTCGGCTCACTGACCACAGGAGTATAATCAAGCTTAAAGTCACCACTATGAACCACAATACCTGCCGGGGTATGAATGATTAGTCCCATAGAATCAGGGATACTATGGCAGACAGGGAAAAACTCTATTGTAAAATTACCCAGAGTAACCCTACTGCCAGCGTGAACCACATTCATCTTTGTCTTACTTTTCACCCCCCGTTGTTTAAGCTCAGCAAGAATCAGCTTTCCGGTAAGCTTAGTAGCATAAACAGGAAGGGCGAGCTGGGGTAAAACGTAAGGCAAAGCACCAATATGATCCTCATGCCCGTGAGTGATGATAATACCCCTTAGATTTTGCTGTCTTTGCAAAAGATAGCTGATATCTGGGATAAGTAAATCGACCCCCAGCATTTCTTCACTGGGGAACATGAGTCCAGCATCAATGGCAATAATGTCATCCCCATACTCCAGGGCCAGCATGTTCTTGCCAATCTCACCTAGCCCACCCAGAGGGATTACTTTCAGTTTTTGTGTTGGCATAGCTTTAGTCTAAAGTAAGTCTTAATTGCTGAGCTGCGGCAGGGGCTTCGGCCATACTTTCCGCCTGCTGTAATATTCCCGGAATCCTAAGCATATCAGCCTCGATAATTTGGCGCAGACTACCTTGGTGAAGGGCAGCGGCTGGATGATACATAGGATAACAAACAACTTTGCCTTCCTTACGCGCCTTCCCGTGAATCTTACTTATACTTTCGTTAGGAAAATACCTTGCTAGAGAATAACGACCCAAAGTAATAATTATTCTTGGCTGGATTATTTCTATTTGGTGGTCAAGCCATTTGCGACAAGCCTGTATCTCAGCCGGCAAAGGATCACGATTTCCCGGGGGCCGACACTTAATTACATTAGCAATGTAAACTTGCTCTCGTGATAAGCCAATCGAGGACAACAACTGATTCAGAAATGCCCCCGCTGGTCCCACAAAAGGGCGGCCCTGTTGGTCTTCATACCACCCTGGCGCTTCACCGATAAAAAGTAACTCAGCATCCTCAGGCCCCTCACCAGGCACCACTTTAGTGCGATGCTTAGCTAGCTCACAATCCCGACAATTCGCTATCTCCTCGTAAAGCTCAGTTAAGACTGACATCTAACCTGATGATACCACGCCCGCCTTTGGTATTCAATTTGCACTATGTTACTCCTCCTCGTACTCATCCTGCTCCCAAATAGGCTCAGTGAAGCGGCCAATAAATTCAGCTGTAGCTCGCTTGGCTATGAATTCCATCTCTTCATCTGTCTGCTTAGCCAAATTGCTAAGCTCAGTTAAGTCAATATCAATTCCCAGCATTCTGGTTAGCACCTCAAGCACAGCCAAAGAGGCTTTAGGGTTTGCTATTTGAGTACCGTACGTCGGCACTTCCCCTAGCAAGCAGATGCCTTCAATGTCTCGTTCCTTAGCTATCCCCAATACCAACCCATTTAGTCCGGCAATGCGAAGATTCCCTCTAAGAATAACATTGCATTTGCTTAACTCCCCGATTAGCTCTCGTTTCGTGGCCACCCCCCATACTTTCGGTTCCTCGCTATGATGAATCCTTGTCACAGCAGCAGCACAACTATATATCCTTTCTACTTTAAGCTTCTGAGCTACATCCAAAATGGAATTAACCAGCTCATATCCCTTGGAACTAGGCTGTTCCTCCCCAATAAATAACACTAAGCCTTTGCCGGTCTCCTTATCCTGCCAATAGTAAAACTTGCTCTCAGGAAACCGGGGACTTTCAACCACATTATCCTCCACCGTAACACCCACTGGCTCAAAGAAGTTGATAGGTTCAATTTCCCCTATTTCCACAGCGCCTGATTTTTCTTTTAGATACTTCGCCACGATTAAAGAAACATCCCCGATACCTGGCCAGGAGACAAACATAGAGCAGCTCTTAGGACGTGGCCGCCTATGGAGCCTTATTGTACCCTTTGTTTTTTCCTTCATTTCCCTCACCGCTACTTCTGTTATTTCGCTGTCACTGATAAACGAGGGCAATATAGCGCAGGAGTCCGCAAAATCCCATCAATCCACCTTGCCTCATTTCCTATGCCAAGAGGTTGTTTCAAAACCTGATAGATATTCCCCGAAATCATGGTATCTTTCACTCGCCCTATTATTTTCCCGTTTTCTACCTTGTATCCTAACAAAACATTGCCACTAAAATCACCACCTAGGAGATTACCCTGATCAGCTCCTATAAGTTGCTCTACTACTAAGCCTTCTGTCATATCCTCCACCATAGCTTCAAAAGAAATACCTCCTTCTTCTATCACAAGGGAGCTTATGGCTGGCTTAGGGGAGCCGCCAATTCGTCTGCAATTGCCAGTGCTTGCCGTGTTAGCCAAAGCCGCCGTTTGTAAATCGTATAAGAAATTCGACACTACTCCCCTTTCAATAAGCGGTGTGCATTGGCTAGGCATCCCCTCATCATCACAAGGAGAGCTCTCCACACGGTAAGCTAACGTAGCATCATCCCATAAATTAAGATTATTGTCAAAAACTTGCTCTCCCAGCCTATGTTGCAACGGCGAGGCTCCTTCCAAAACTGTTTTACCATTAAAAGCTAGCGCTATGGGGGTTAAAAAGGCGCTAGCTACCCCACGTGGGGTAAGAATCACCGGTAACAGCTTAGTGGAGACAGCAGCCTTTCCCTTAGCCAATTCCAATTGTCTGATCGCCCTCTCAGCCATAACTTCAGGCTTATCAGGCAAACAACACGAGCTTTCGCCGTCACCAATAAAAAGCATATCTGTATCCTGGATAAGAACACCTTCCAAGCTAAGGCCAAAGAAGCTCTTAGTATAGCTTGCTTCTCCTCTCTGAGAATTGGCTATGTGGATTGAGCTTGTTCCCTTAGCCACTTCAACATCGCAGAGGATGTCAGCAGCATAGCCCCTTATCATAGTTATCAGGTGATTACCATACTCAACCATCTCCTCCACCGTTATCTTTTCCACTTGAGGGTCAAAAGTGCGGACTTCTGCGTAATCCCTTAAGGAAGGGAAGGTGAAATTGGCTGGATTTCCAAATTGAGATGTTTCCACAGCCATATCAAGCAAGGTCCCCATATCACTAAGGCCACTGGCTACTGAGAAGCCAACCTTGCCACCCCGGAAAATTCGTAACGCTACACTGGAATTTTCCTTAGCCTGCACTTGCTTTAGCCTATTAGCCTCAAAATGAACCAGAGTTTCTTGGGAGGAAGTCCAAAAAACCTCAGCTTGCTCAGCCACTTTTTCAGCCGAGTGAAGAAGCTCCGAAAGATGTTCCATCTTGAATTCTAATCTTTAATATCTAACCCTAAGCAAATTTGCAAAATTTGAACTTCCAGGATTCCGGACTTAGTGTTTACCTTTACCTCCCTCCAAGCAAACAATGATGGATTCTGATGTGCGGGCTGCCATTGGAAACGGGTAGTGGAGATTGTCCTGCTTTGCCACAGCCCCCACCCTGATTCATATTCAAGTCATTGCCAATAGCATCTATGTTGCCCAGGGTAACGAAAACATTGCCAGTTAACACCACTGGGCGCAACAGCTCCGCCAATTTCCCGTCTCGAATCATATAGGCTTCCCCAGCGGAAAAAGTGAACATCTCCAAACTGGTCGTTCCGCCATACCAGTCCTTTACATAAATACCCTCTTTAATGCCACCAAGCACCTCTTCAAAACAGGATGTACCAGGCTCAATAAAGGTGTTGGTCATCCGCACTATAGGAGGAAAGAGATAATTGATAGCACGTGCATTCCCCGTAGGCTTCTCTCCCATTTTAGCCGCTGTTTCCCGAGAATGCAGCCTTCCCACCAAAATGCCCTCCCGAATAAGAGAGGTTCTTACTGCTGGTACTCCCTCATCATCATACTTATAGCTCCCCCTCAAATCAGGAATAGTGGCATCATCAACAATGTTGAGGTGCTTACCACCGAATTTCCGCCCTGAAGTCATGATATTATATAACTGCCTATTCTCATAAACGAAATCCGACTCCGATAAATGCCCAAAGGCTTCGTGAGCAAAAACTCCTGCTAAGACGGGGTCTAGAATTACGGTATATTCACCTCCTTTTACATGCGGAGAAGAAAGGAGAGCAGCAGCACGCCTGGCTATCTCCCGCACTTGGTCATGCAAACCCTCTACAGCCGAGAAATCACCATTACTGCCTAAACTCAATCCAGCTTGCTGAACCTCATTATTCTGCCGAGCTATCGCTGTCAGCCGCAAAGTAAGGTCCGGCTTACTTTGCTCAATATAGCTGCCCTCGGAATTGGCAAAAATAACTTTGCGTTTGACATCATGATAATCAATCCTGGAGCTTTGAATCCTTGGGCTACTTAACATAATATCATTATATTCGTCGAGAACTTGCTTTTTAGCCGCTAACGATACAGTTGCCGAATCCCTCTTCAATTTTTGAG
>JAGMDB010000167.1 GCA_023128875.1 Dehalococcoidia bacterium
GGTGACAGGTTAGTTTTTGTTTCTGTCATGTGATCCTCCTTTCTATTCATTCTGCGAGGAATGTCTACTCAACTTTGGCAAAACTCCCCCGAAGAACATGCAGCATATTGACTAAAAATTGAGTTGCGCCCTGCAGCTCTATTTCTTTTATAGCCGCTTGGATCCATCTTTCGTCGGGAATCAGTTGCGGAAAGGGACCAAAGCCAGCATATATGGGGTTTGATATCGTTCCTCGCACGTCTTCCTGTGTGAACTGCCCCAGCCTTTTTGTACTTGGGACAAATACTGCATTTGGTTCCGGTAACATTTTCATCTCCTCCTTTTATCCATTCACGTTAGAATGTCTATTCCTCTCCCTTTCTCTTCCTTCTGAAAAGAATACTGAGAGCTGATTTGAGATAGCCAATTATTGAATGGTGCTGAATCACCTTAGCCTCTTTACGAGCCTCCACCTTTGGCATGCCCATTTTAGACCGCATTTCTTGAGTTGAAAATCTGTTCAGGTCACCCCTTTTTCTATTGGATCTGGCAAGTTGGCGCCTTTGCTTACGTCCAGGGCTATTTCTCATTTACTCACTCCTTGTCCATTCTCGTTAGAATATCAAACCTGCTGATTCCCATTCAGCGTTCCACAGGGCAGCATAACCACGCTCAGTAAACTGCTTTTCTGTATAGCCACTCATTTTTCCTGTCAGCTTAGCTACAACAAAGCCCATTGGAATACCAGTTTCTCCTATTATCGACTCAACTAGCCTAAAATGTTGTGAGCAAAAGTAGTATATCTGGTCACCCCAAGGATACGCTCTACTATGCTCACGACATACATACTTATGACAAATGTCACATACCCTTGTGGTTTCCTCCGGATTGTCACAAAGGTCGCAACTCTGATATTCAACTATTCTTGTTCGTTTCATTCATTCACCTCCGTATATTCTCCGAAGAATGTCAGCTATCTAATCCCTTCAACTTCTGCCTGCCCTTTTCGCTTTAGCTTATCCTGTAACTCTGACCACGAGAGCCAGCCATGTTCAGTCTTTAAGGTTGAATATACCTCACCCTTTGGGAGTATTGGTTGCCAGTGTTCATCAACGAATAGCCGATAATGCCAGACGTTCTTCCTTTTACCTGGTGCGCTAAAAGGGGGTTCGGCCCATACCCACCTAGCATTTGGGTGATAAAATAACTCCACCCACTCGGCGGTAGCCTTTTCGTCTTTCGGGGCTACTGTAAGATCAGGATACCAAAATGAAAGAGAAAGATGATAACATCGAGCATAGTCAGGGTTTTTCCACCAGCCTATAGAGTGCATCCCCTCATCCATGGTATAAATCAGCGATGTATATAGCCCCGGTTGCTCATACTGGGCACTACAGGCATCTATAATAGCGAGTCCCTCTCTCACATCAGTTGGGGGTAATCTACCCCCGTAAATCTGAGCTCTGGCTTTCATCTGCTCCACAATGGAGGTTTTAGGCCAGTACTTATCAAATATCCGCATTATTTCCTTATTCATCCGTCTCTCTAGAATGTCAGCTTAATTCCATATCAAATACAGGCTTCGTTAAGTAGCCATTCGATATATTGAGTTTGCCTCTTATGAATGTTTCGCATTGGGGACAACTTCCATGGACCTCAATATATTTAAGTTGGTTGGCTATTACCTCTGATGGCTTAGCAAGAATCTCATGCCGTTCTGCTTGATTTGCCCAACAAGTAGGCTCTTTGTCATAGGGGACAGTAGGGAAAACGGGCAATCCTGACCTAAAAGCCTTGCCACTTATGCCATCGTCTTTCCGGGTAAACCAATCTTCATCAAGAGGCTGATACTGATAAAGGCAGGACTCCAAATCTTTGGTCTGCAAACCCCATATTGAAGATTCGCCACATTTTGGGCAAGCCATAAATAACCTAACATCATCGTACATACCCATTTGATTTACCTCCTATCGCTTTTAGCTTCAATTTGCTATACTCGTCAAGCATACCACTCAAATTACCCTTATTTGTCAAGTAGCCCCACCTTCTTATTTTTCACCCAACAATTCCAACAATAAGGGTATGTATAGCCACTCCAACATCGCTTACCACAATCTTGGCAGTTGTAATATCTTCGCTGCTTTTTATTTTCCATGCTTCCCACCATATTGTGTGGCTTCCATTACTCCCGGCTCCGGTGAACCGATGATGGTCATTGTTCCACCCTGGCAAAAATAATGGCTAGCAGTTCTCACTTTGGGCGAGTGCGAGATTGTCGCATAGCGAGGTTGGTTTTTGAAGATGGGTTCCCCGCATATTGAACAAATCATATCTGTTCCATCTCTCCATTTCTCAATTTCCATAATTTGCCTCCTACATTCTCAAAGGAATGTCAGGTTCAAAGAATCCTAGCATTCCTTTGCATGGTATCGGCTTATCGTATAGAACGGGATTAGCGAGAGTAAAGCCAAAGGGGCCAAAAAACCAGGGTGAATCTGAATGCTCAACACACCCGGTAATATCGACCTCGCCAATGATAGCCCCTGTGACAAACATACCTCGGTCTGGGAGGCCATTCACCATAAATTTCTGAATAATCTCCAGGGGTATTTTATCCGCTATCAACTTAAATGCAGTCTTATCAAAGGTCTTGCCAGTGTGCACATAAATGCGCCTGGGCGTCGCGGGGTAATTCAAAAAGGGCGGCATATGGATGTGCCATGTTCGATTCTCGATATCCTTATGGCCAGCGCAAACCAACCATGCCCAGGGCTGCTTCATACTTAGTGCCTTCATTTGTTACTTCCTCTCCATTCCATTCTCTCTGGAATGTCACATTGCTTTCTCCAAGAATGAATTGTGGTATGTTATCGATGATTTGGCCCCTATCGCGGTTACGCGAGTGCATTGCTTATCCCGACTGTATCCGGCCACGACAAAGACCTTATTGGCTGCCTTATCACGATACGCCTTTGCCCCTGATGGTGAATACAGAAAATTAAGTCCATACTCGCTTATCCTAACTTTATCGCCTTTTTGAAACATGTTTACCTCCGACATTCTTTCAGGAA
>JAGMDB010000168.1 GCA_023128875.1 Dehalococcoidia bacterium
TAAGGTGCCGTCGTTAACTATGCCTGTCCTCAGGGAGATGGGTGATATATTGCGGGACAAACTAAAGAGCGTCATAGTGGTTTTAGCTACCATTCATAATGGCAAGCCAAATTTTCTGGCTATGGTTACTCCTGATTTAGTAGCTAAAGGATTCCATGCTGGTGACATTGTTAAGCAGGTGGCTAAAGTGACTGGTGGTGGTGGGGGAGGTAAAGCAACCATGGCTCAGGCAGGCGGCAAAGATGTGGCTAAGCTTGATGAAGCTTTGAATCTGGTTAAAAGCATCGTTGCCAGCCAAGCTAAGCGAGCTCGTCAGGTCTAATATGCGCACCCTGGGATTAGATATTGGGGATAAAAGGACAGGAGTGGCCATAAGTGACTCTGAAGGTCTTCTGGCTGTCCCTTTAACTGTGATTGTTAGCCAAAGCGAAGAGGCAACTATAGGTGATATTATCAAACTTGTGGAGCAGCATAGGATAGAACGTATCGTAGTTGGTCTGCCTCGCTCCTTAAGTGGTAGCTTGGGACAGCAGGCTGATAAAGTAACTGCTTTTGTTGAGAAACTTCGAAATGCCGTTGCGACCCTGAACAAAGTGAAGGGGAAGCAATCTCGTCTTACCTCAGTTGACATACAACTATGGGATGAGCGGTTCTCCACCGTAGCCGTTGACCGGTTGATGGCTGAGGCCGGCACCAAGAAGAATAAAAGGAATGAACACCGGGATGCCTTGGCTGCTGCCTTTATTCTTCAGGGATTTCTTGACAGTTGTCATTCTGAGCCCCTCGCCTCTTGTCATTCTGAGGGAGAGAAGCGACCGAAGAATCTCACTCAGGGTAAACTCCGCGAAGAATCTAGTTAATGCCAAAGTTCATCGGCCTCATCGGTTATCCCTTAAAGCATTCCATCTCCCCATATTTCCAGCAGGCGGCTTTGGATTACTACCACCTTGATATTCGCTATGAAGCCTGGGAAACTGGCCCACAGAAACTTGAAGCTATAATAGCTAAATTAAGAGAGTCTCGAAAGCTGGGAGCTAATGTGACTGTTCCCCATAAAGAAGCAGTTTTGCCTTTGTTGGACGGGATTGATGACCTGGCAAATTTGATTGGCGCAGTCAATACCATCGTTAGAAGAGATGATAAGCTTTTGGGTTTTAATACTGACGCTGATGGCTTTCTTCAGGCGTTGCATAAGGAGGGGCACTTTGAGCCTGAGGGCAAACGGGCAGTGATCTTAGGCGCTGGTGGAGTTGCCAAGGCAGTGTGCTTTGCTTTGGTGCAGGAGAAAGCAAGTTCGCTGATTATTGTTAATCGAACTCCGGCGCGAGCTAGGGCATTGGCTGACAGCTTAAGAAGCTACATAGCCAAAATTGGACTGAAAACCGAGGTCACCACTTTGTCTTGGCAGAGTTTAACCTCAGGTGGAACTTTTGGCCGCTGCCATTTAATAATCAACTGCACCACTATAGGAATGAAATACAGTCCTCAAGAGGGGCAATCGCCTTTGAGCCTTGCCGTGATTCCAAGCGGTGTTTTGGTCTATGATTTAGTATATAACCCTTGTCCAACGCCTTTATTGCTGGTAGCAGAAAAGGCAGGAGCCAATACACTTGACGGACTAGCTATGCTAGTATATCAGGGAGCAGCCTCATTTGAGTTATGGACGGGAAGAGAACCACCACTTGACATAATGCTTAAAAGGGCGAGGGAAGTAATAGGAGGAGAAAGATGAAAAAAGTAACAATTATTGCTTTGGCTATGTTATTGCTAGTGGCCATGTTGATTCCCACTAGCTGCATACCGGTAGGGGATAAAATTGCCGTGATTAGTCTCAGTGGGTCTATTACATCTGAAGGCGGTTCCCTCCTCTCCGGCCCAGCTATCACTCCTGGCTTGGTGAGGGAACAACTGGGTAGGGCAGAGAAGGATATTGCTGTGAGGGCGATTGTTCTTCGCATAGAGAGCCCTGGTGGTGTAGTAGCGCCTTGCCAAGAGATTCTAAAGGAAATAGAACAGGTTAAGGAATCAAAACCAATTGTGGTTAGCATGGGGAATATGGCTGCGTCTGGCGGCTATTATATCTCGGCTGAAGCTGACAAGATTGTAGCCCTTCCAGGCACACTGACAGGAAGTATAGGGGTTATCTCCCAGATACCGAATGTTAAGGGGCTTTACGATAAACTGGGAATCGAGATGCAAACCTTCAAAGGTGGGAAGTATAAAGATATGTATGCCGGTCTGAGGGAGCTAACACCGGAAGAAAGGGAAATCATGCAACAAATGGTCGATGCCTATTATGAGCAATTCGTTGAGGCAGTGGCTGAAGGTAGGGGGTTGAGCAAAGAGAAGGTAAGGAGTTTAGCTACGGGGCAACTTTACACTGGCGTTGAAGCTAAAGAGTTAGGGTTAGTTGACGAATTAGGCGGGTTGGATACCGCCATAGATTTGGCAGCAGAGCTAGCCGGTGTGACAACTCCAAGAGTGGAGTACTATAAACCCGCGAAGCCCTTGTTGGAATCGCTTCTAGGAGTTAATTTAAACAGCTTAATTTATGCCATCCAGATGAGATTATTGGGATTAAGTGGCCAGGACATAGTCCTCTTGCAGACTTTAAGCCGTATTTATCCTGAGCCACAATATCTGTATCAAAGCTAATGGGACAATTTCGCTTTATCACTGCTGGAGAATCCCACGGGAAGGGATTGGTAACCATAGTTGAAGGGATGGTAGCCGGCCTTTCCTTGGAAGCGGAATATATCAATAAAGAACTCAAGCGTCGCCAGCAAGGCTATGGGCGTGGTCCCCGCATGGAAATAGAGCAGGACAAGGTAGAAATCATCTCAGGAGTTCGCTATGGACTCACTATGGGCAGCCCCATCGCTCTCTTTATCCCTAACCGAGATTGGCAAAACTGGCAAGAGCAGCTAAGCATCACTCCTCTGGAGAAGGAGGCTGAGCCTGTAACCCGTCCTCGTCCGGGACATGCTGATTTAGCTGGAGTGACTAAATATAGCCTGAAAGACATCAGACCTATAATGGAAAGAGCCAGTGCCCGGGAGACTGCTGCCAGGGTAGCCGCTGGAGCTATCGCCAAAAGGTTTCTCGAGGAGCTCGGCATTGTTATTCATAGCCATACCATAGCTATTGGGCCTGTCGGCTGCCAGCCCTTCGCTCAGGGTAAACTCCCCCAAGCAATCTCTATAAATTGGCAGCAGGTGGAAGCTTCTCCACTCCGTTGTGCTGACGCTGAATTGGAAAAGAAAATGATAGCCGCCATTGATAGAGCTAAAGCTGAGGGAGATACCTTAGGGGGCGTTTTTGAGCTAATCGCCACTGCTGTGCCTATTGGCTTAGGCAGCCATGTTAGCTGGGAGCGCCGTCTTGATGGCAGAATTGCCCAAGCGATAATGAACATCAACGCCGTGAAAGGAGTAGAGATTGGTGCTGGATTTGCCCTAGCTAAAATCAAAGGCTCACAGGCTCACGATGTTATTGAACCTAATCCGCCTGTCATTGGTAAGGTGAGCCGAAGCTCTGAGCGGAGCGAAGGGGAGGCGACGAAGCAATCGCTCCCCTGGCACCATGCCACCAACTATGCTGGTGGCATCGAAGGTGGTATCAGCAATGGCGAGGAGATAATAATCAAGGCAGCAGTAAAGCCTATTGCCACCTTAGCTAAGCCACTATCATCTATAGACCTTCGCAGCGGCGAGGTAGCCAAAGCTCACTACGAGCGCAGCGACATTTGTGTTGTTCCTGCTGCTGGGGTAATCGGCGAAGCAATGCTGGCTATCGTTCTTGCCGATGCCTGCCTGGAGAAGTTCGGCGGGGATAACCTGAAGGAAACCCTAGCGAATTATCATAACTACCAATTGTCAATAGGTAAGAATTAGAGTAAACTAAAACTTGAAACTACCGAGGATTACTGGGAAGGAGGTAGAGCGAGCATTGTTAAGAGCAGGCTGGTATCTCCATCACTCTAGGGGATCTCACTTCTTCTATAAGCACTCGGATTTTCTGGGAAAAAGAGTGACTCTTCCGATGCATGTTGGAGAAACCCTAGCGCCTAAGACTCTTGAAGGCATATTGAAACAGGCTGGTTTAAGTGTCGAGGAGTTTATGAAGCTGCTTTGAAGGATTAAAATGGTAAGTTATAAGGTGGTTCTAGAATACAACGAGGGCTATTATACAGCGACTGTGCCAGCTTTGCCTGGGTGCATTAGCCAAGGACGGACGAAAGAGGAAGCTCTTGAGCGCACTAAGGAGGCTATACAAGGCTACTTGGAATCTTTGCAGAAAGACGGGCTCGCCATACCTCAGGATGTAGAGCTGGCAGAAGTAGCTGTAACAGCCTAGTCTCTCACGCTTTAATAATTAGCGGTCTTCAGTTAATACCTTGGCATAAATTGTTGCTTTCACGTTTGCCCCGTCTTTCATTGTGTAATTTTGCTGCTCTTCGCTTTCGTAATGACTTCATCGAAGCTGACCTTCTTAGATAGATCAGCAGCGTTATTCGAAGACACAATGAATTCTATCTTTTGGCCGTTTTGCCACTTGATAGTTTTAGGAGCGCCCATTTTCGCTGACGATTTACAGGCATTACTCTTTCATGATACCTATTTTATGCAATGGAAGTTGCTGGAGAAGAGCGTCTCATAAACTCATAGTGGTCATTAATGGGTTGTGCCCATGTTGCTGACGACGCACACTAGGGGATACTTACTCTTAGCCTCGGGGGATAGGAATTAATCAGGGTCCACACCGTGTAACCATCCTTTACTAGGTCAACGTGATAGCCAACTGTACTGGCTTCATCGATGGCGTAGGGTGGGTTGAAGGACAGCTCCTTGGTAGCTGAAACCCCGTCATAACTAAAGGAGAGTTCATTAACAGTTTTATCACTTGCCCACAGGATGTCCCTCCTGACACGCAGCTTGTATTGCCCTGGGTCGCCGCCGGAGAGGGCAATTCTCGCAGTTACTGACTTGCCCTTGGTGGTGGTATTTACCCTACTGCCATCCACATACCAGCCGCCGAAGTTCGCTGAGAGTTCCTCAACAACGCTAGGAGTAGTCGCCACTAATGTTCCTTGCCAGGAATCAATCTCATTAGTCACTGAAGAGTACCCTTTCAAGGTGACTATAACACTGGACGATTGGTTGTTTTTCAATGTGATGATATCAGTATGGGTCTCTTCAATCCTAACAGTCTTAGGCATATCAACTCTCTGGATTGCCACGCTAGGAGTAGTCGCCACTAATGTTCCTTGCCAGGAGGCAATCTCATTGCCTCTGAAGAAGACCTTATAAGTTATTGTTCTACTTCCAGGAGTATCACAATGTGTGGTAGTGGTCACATCTTTGTTTCCATTTGCTGGCACAATCACAGCCTGGCTTGATACATCACCAGTGACGGAGGAATGTTCCTCTAATGTTACAGTTATTGAATGTGATTCATTATTTCTCAATGTGATAGTAGTAGTATGACGTTTACCCACCTCCACTTGCGAAAGCATATTCACGTTTTCTATAACAACATCAGGAATAAGAGTTGGTTTAGGCACGGGTTGTGGTTGACTATCAGACCATACAGAAAGCCAAACTCTAAAGTCGTCTCTGCCTACAGCATTGTGCTGGCCAATACCCCAAGATTCATCAGAACCCCAGAATTCTTCGTAATAACCAACATAATCATCCTTATTCTCGAAGAGCGGCTTGCCTGTATTTTCCTCGTATTGTGACAAAACAGTGCTGAGGCCACCAATGTCTGGATTCCCCATAATGACACCTAGTATAGGTAAACCCACTTGGAGAAAATCCGAAATCAGGCCTTCGGGGTCATCCTCATATGCTAATATAGATATTTTCAGATAGTCGCCTGCGGAGGCTGTGTGAAATATACGCTGATTTAGTGTTATGGTCTCATAATCGTTCAGATAAAAGGCATTTCCTTCTCCCGGTGGTAGTATTTCTTCAATGGAGTGCTCTCCGTCAGTGATCACGATAACCAAACATATATCTCCGGGACCTTGGACTTCTAGCGGGTCGTGGTCGAGCTTAACACCAATGTAGTCAATGGTAACATTCAGGGGTGGAGGTGGAGGAGGTGGCGAAGACGTCGCAGGAGCATGGTCATAGTAACTTCGGCTTCCACTACATGCTGGTAGAAGCAAAATCAAAGCTATAAGCAGTGAGGCAAGGACATGCTTCATTACACTGTATTTACTTAAGATTACCATTTCTTAGTTGCTCTCTCCAAATCCGCTTGGCTGGGTTAGTCCCTTACTTTTGATCCATTCAAATTGACTATTATATCTTATTGAAAAGAATCTATAATCTTTTCCTTGTCTAAAGGGTGGGTCGACAAAGGTGAGATGGATATTGCTTATAGCTCCCTTGTTAGATATTCCAGACAATCCCCTTCCAACACCTCGTAAAGTGTAGTCAACTTATTCACGCTCATATGATTTCCTCAAATGTCCACGGAGATACCTTGATTTCTATCCCGCAGGTAGTACATTTGAAAGGAAGGTCACAATCAAGTTTAATGAACTCATTAATTTCCTCTGTTGAGGGAACTACGTAATTATTACTTTGGTGGCCATTGGGACAGCGTAATGTTAATCCAGTCCAAGGATTGTGTCCGAAAACCTCGTTTCTGAGGGCCCAAATTACATCGCAGATAAATCCCTTTGGATCCGCTGGGTCATAATCAATATGCTGCCTAAACTGTACGAACCCCTTTGCTTTATAGTCAATCCCCAGTTCAACAACGGGAATAATTATCTTATTAAGAGCATAAGCTGCACCCAATTCTTGGTGAACCCATGGAGATTTAACACCGTTGTAAGTTAAAAGGCATAAGCAAGCGTGGCAAGATTTAGATCGTAATATATCAAGAATTGCTGGTCCGATATCTTTGTGGTACTGGCGATAAAGCTCATAAATGTAAGCGCTCTTGCCTATCTTGTGAACGGTGTCGTGAATCTGTAGTGCAAGATTATAGTCTGCGGTGTCATGACTTATAAAGACTTCAAACATAGGTTAGTTTTTCTCAAGCTCCTTTCGTACAGTTATTATATCTTTTTGAAGAAATTTTTAGTAGGTATAGGAATTCAATTAAAATGGCTTATTGAAAGGCATCTTTGGCTGTTTGCTTCCTCAAGTAACCATGTGGCAAATACTTTAAAGGCTTTAGCTAATGCGCCTACCTTAAAATCTAAAACTGGGCGAGTCCCTTGCCAATTTTGGAGATGATTGACTGGTTAACTTTAAGCCTTAATCTTGCTCCGATCTGTCTTTTCCAATATACTGACCGAAGAGTATTCAGGGAAATGAGCAGGCAAGTGGCTAACATCATTATCAGCGGTTTTTCTGCCACCGGTAAATCACTGGTGGCTAAAGAAGTAGCTCAGCGGCTAAATTGGGACTTTATTGATACCGATGACGAGGTAGTTAAGTTAGCCGGCAAATCAATTGATGAGATTTTTCAGCAAGATGGTGAGGAAAGGTTTAGGGAGCTTGAGCGGGAGGTAATCAGAAAAGGTTGCCAGCAGAGACAAACAGTTATAGCTATTGGTGGTGGTGCTATCGTTGACCGGCAAAACTATGAACTGCTGGCAGAAAATGGATTACTCTTCTGCCTCGAGGCTAAACCGGAGACAATTTATCAACGCCTATTCCAAAATGCTACCTATGGCTGTGAGACTGAAGTTCGCCCTCTCCTGGCTACCAACAATCCCCTAGAGCGCATCAGACAGCTTAAAGCTTCCCGGCAGCCTTACTATGCCAGCGTTGACTGGACGATTCATACCGAT
>JAGMDB010000169.1 GCA_023128875.1 Dehalococcoidia bacterium
TTGTTAGCCAAAATAAAGGATATGGGGACCTGATGGATATTTTCGTTATCGGCGCTGGCTATGTTGGCTTGGTAACTGCTATCATACTAATAGGATGAATTAACTTCCAGCGGGGTATTTTATGAAAGCTCTAATTCTGGCGGGCGGCAAAGGCACAAGGCTTAAACCTCTTACCAACACTATCGCTAAGCAACTCCTGCCTGTAGCTAACAAGCCTATTTTGTTTTATGTGCTTGACCAGATTAAAGAAGCTGGCATTACTGATGTAGGTATAATCATCTCTCCCGAAACCAGCCCTCACATAAGAGAGGCCGTGAGAAATGGCTCTAGATGGGATGTCCAGATTACCTACATTCTTCAGCCCGAGCCTTTAGGATTAGCACACGCTGTAAAGACAGCACAGGGGTTCCTGGATGATTCTCCTTTCCTCATGTTCCTTGGTGATAATCTCATTCAGGGAGGGATAGCTCAATTTGTGGAGCGCTTTAATAGAGATTCTCCTGATGCTCTTATTTTACTTAAACCGGTCAAGGAAACCCATCTCTTCGGCATTGCTGACCTGGATGAAGCGGGAAAGGTATGCCATATTGAGGAAAAGCCAGAACATCCCAAAAGCAATTTGGCGGTGATAGGAGTGTATTTATTCTCTCCTGCTGTTCATGAAGCCATCGAGCATATCAAACCTTCCTGGCGTGGAGAATTGGAAATTACCGATACCATCCAGAGACTTATTGATACGGGGAAGAATGTCCAGAGCTATATTCTGGATGGCTGGTGGCTTGATACTGGCAAGAAGGACGACCTTCTGGAAGCCAATCGAGTCGTCCTCGATGATTTCTTAGAGCGTGATATAAAAGGCGATATTGATGTCGCAAGCCAGATAGTAGGCAGGGTCGAAGTAAGGCAGGGAGCGAAGATAAAAAGCAGTATTATAAGAGGGCCGGTATCCATTGCTGAAGATTGCCGAATCAGGAATTCATTTATTGGTCCCTTTACCAGTGTTGGAGCCAACACTGTGGTTGAAAATTCCTCAATAGAGCACACGGTGATACTGGAAAATTCTCGTATCTCGAAAATCGAGCGTTTAGCTGACAGTGTTATCGGCAAGAGCACAGAGGTACTAAAACAGGAGCAAGGATTTAATGCATTAAGGCTTTTCCTCGGCGATGATGCCAAAGTAGAGTTGTAAAGGTTGAGGATGAAAATTCTGGTAACTGGTGGAGCAGGATTTATCGGTAGCAACTTTATTCATTATATCATTAGTGAGCACTCTGATTGGGAGATAATAAATCTGGATAAGCTCACCTACGCTGGTAACCTGGAAAACCTGAAGAATGTCGAGGGTAATCCTAGATATCGCTTCGTCAGAGGGGATATAACCGATGGAAAACTAGTCGGCAGTCTTCTGCAGGAGGGAATTGATGCTATCGTAAATTTCGCTGCTGAATCGCATGTTGACCGCAGCATTCTAGATGTTTTGCCTTTCATCGAAACCAATATTAAAGGTACTCAAACACTCCTTGAAGGAGCGCACCAATATAAGGTAGGAAAATTCATCCAGGTATCTACTGATGAGGTTTACGGCTCAACGGAGAAAGGCAAGTTTATTGAAGAGTCGCCTCTTTCTCCAAACAGCCCTTATGCTGCTAGCAAAGCTGCTGCCGACCTCTTATGCCATGCATATTGGAAAACCTATCAGCTTCCTCTGGTTATCACCCGCTGTTCTAATAACCTGGGACCATTCCAGTTCCCCGAAAAGCTTATTCCCTTAGCTATAACCAATGCCTTGGAGGATAAATCAATCCCCATTTATGGAGATGGATTAAACATCAGGGACTGGATTTCTGTCCTCGACCATTGCCGAGCTTTAGATTTTGTTCTTCAGAAGGGGGAACCCGGCGAGATATACAACATTGCCGCCAATCAGGAAAAGACAAATCTGGAACTCATACACGAGCTTCTGGACATAATGGGCAAGCCCCAAAGCCTTATAACCTTTGTTACTGACCGTCCTGGGCATGACCGCCGCTACGCCCTCGATATAACTAAAATAACCCGTGAGCTAGGTTGGAAACCAACCTATTCCTTTGAGCAAGCATTAACTGCCACTGTGAACTGGTACGTAAACCATGAGTCCTGGTGGCGTCAGATAAAAAGTGGCGACTATGCCGGATATTATGACAGGATGTATTCCCACAGATGAAACATTCATAGCCCAGAGCCACAATCAATCATGAGAATGAGCGACTCTTACCGTCATTGTGAGCGAAGCGAAGCAATCTATAAGACGGGATTGCCACGCTTCGCTTGCAATGACAAAAACGGGTCGTTGCGAGGCACAAAGTGCCGAAGCAATCTCTAAGACGGGATTGCCACGCTTC
>JAGMDB010000017.1 GCA_023128875.1 Dehalococcoidia bacterium
GCGGAGGGTATAGAGCTTAGCGAGCTGCAAGAGGTTACACAGCTTCTGTTAAAAAGTGGTGCCACCATTCAGGAGTTTAACGCAACCAGAAAACACTTGTCTGCTTTTAAAGGTGGTCAACTAGCCAGGGCAGCTTGCCCAGCAAGAATCATTACTCTGATTATCTCTGACGTAATTGGAGACAGATTAGATACGATTGCAAGTGGACCGGCTTGTTGGGATTTAACTACTTACCGGGATGCTTTTTCAGTGCTGGAAAAATACGAACTCACGGAAAAGGTACCGACAAGCGTTATGACTCGCCTGAGAGATGGGGTAAAGGGCATACTACCTGAAACACCAAAGGTCGGAGAGGAATGTTTCCAAAATGCCTGTTATAGGATTATAGCGAGCAATGTGGATGCTCTCAAAATGGCTGCGGAGGTTGGAAAGGCTCATGATCTCAATATCCATGTTTTAACAGCCGCGATGCAAGGTGAGGCCCGCCAGGTCGGCGCCGATTTAGCTCGTGTGGCAAAAGAGATATGCCAGACGGGAAAGCCAATCCCGGTGCCAGCCCTTCTACTTTCGGGAGGCGAGACTACGGTAACTGTGAGGGGCAAAGGTGCAGGAGGCCGAAATCAAGAACTCGCACTTAGCGCAGCGTTAGGTTTAGCCGGTTTGGAGAATGCGGCTATTGTATCCTTCGGCACGGATGGGATAGATGGCCCAACCGATGCCGCTGGAGCGGTAGCGGATGGATTCACACTCCAGAGGGCGGGAGAAATTGGCTTGGATATTTGCGCTTACCTTGAGAATAACGACTCTTATCATTTCTTCAAAGAACTTGGGGATCTGGTAATGACTGGGCCCAGCGGGACGAATATAATGGATGTTACGGCTTTAATTATTAGCAATTAGCTATCAGCTATGAGCTTGTTGCCAGACTATATTCTCACGTATGGCTACACTGCTTCGGGTGTGAATATTGTGCCATCGGGTTGCTGGTAATTCTCAGGTACAGTGATAAGGACTCGTGGTAAAGCTAAGCCTGAGCCATTAAGTGTGTGAACAAGCGGTATCCACGCACTCCTCGGGAGCCCAAACTCCAGGCAGTATTTCTCCCCTGCCGAGCATTTGAGCCACTATGGATGTGCCTATAGATGTTACATTTTTCGGAAACGCTTCGTATGTCTGAGATAGTTTGTTATCAGATCTGTGAAGTATCTCTGCCGTAACTTTAATCTTCTCCCCATTCCTTTCTCCTTCCCCTATGGCAAGGTAGAGGGAATATACTTTATAGCCTTCGGTCTCTCGAGAACTAGGTGGAGGCATTTCCTTTGCTTCCCCACCTATATACTGTATATTAGTATCTGCATATTCGCTTAAGAGGGTTAGTATGTTATAAGGTGGGATAAATACCGGGCTTTCCGGGTCGATGTATTTTTTGTTGCGTATACATTAACCTTTTCCACCTTATCAAGCTGGCCCACGCAATACTTTGCCACCACATTTGTCATGCCTGGGGCTGAGCCCTCCCATATAAGGTCCTTTATGATGTCGGTGCCTGCTGTTCCACATCCGCCTAATACTACGAATTTCATGATCTTATCCTCCTTTTGCTTATGATTCGCTCGCCTGGCCTTACGAGGGGGATAAGCTTCTGCTATCGATCTGTTTTAATACTACATCCTTGTGCGTTGGCCAGTTACGAAATGCTAACCTCCTTTGAGCTTACTTCTCTGAATCTTAGCGGAGCGCCCGTGCTGGCGCTGATTTCGAGGAACCTCACCGGGTCAACGCACTCCGGTGAGATCAGCCCTTTGGGCGTCTCCCCGTTGACGCACATCTTGGCGGCTATGGCTGCTGGCAGTGCTATGAAGATCTGTGCAGTGCCAAGCCTCCTGAATATTTGTAACCTTTCCTCGACAGTCATAGGGGATATCCATATCTTGTAGGTGACTGGATCCCCTGATTTGGCTCCTGTCACTTCCGCCACAAGGAAGAAAACGCCTGCAGGGTGCTTGACCGTTTCTTCCGTCTCGTTGAGGAATGTATTCACTGGGTGGCGTACCAGCTTCAGGACTACGTGTATCGGCGCCACCTTGACTCCCTTCACCTCTATCGGCTCATAGCTGGCAAATCCCATCTTCACCAGAGAACCTGCTATGGGGTCTATGGGGTACTTGAAGTCACAGTACTTGATTCCCTTACCGATGAAACGCGGCAATGTCGCAGGTTCTTCGTGTGTGTGATGGGTAACTAAAACGGAACCAAGCGGCTCAGGGAACCTGTACTCCTCGGGACCGCTGAAAGGGGGAGGGTAGTTATATTTGCCGTTCTCGAATACCGTTGGCTCAAGGCCAAAATCGGTAAGCGCTGTTTCGGGGGACCATGTTGGCTCCCAGCCCCTTACCACCTCCTTTGGCTTTTGCAAGGCTTTGCCGCCAACCCTGATTCGTATCTCGGCTACACTATCCAGCTTGTCGCAGACATACCGCGCCATCACGTTGGTAATCCCGGGCGTGGCTCCGCAATTGGTAAACGCTGTGAGGCCAGCCTGCTTGAATTCACTGTCGGTTTTCTCAAACTTACTGTCAACCTCGAACACATCGTTCCAACTGGCTGCATCAACATAGGGTATTCCGCTGCTTAATGCAACCTGCATTATGTTCACGTTGAAGTCCAGCGGGGTCAGGTTGATGATGACATCCGCTCCCCTGGCAGCTTTCTCAATCTCCTCGGTTCTGCTGGCATCGAGCTTCACAGCAGTGACTTTGTTGCTCTTGATCTTGTCTTTTACCTTGGTGGCTAAGCCTACATCTATGTCACCCAGCACGATCTTTGAAACATCTTCCTGCCTGGATAGAATCGAGGCACAGGGACCGCCCTGTGCACCAGCTCCTATTACTAGGACTTTCTTCATGATAACACCTCCTTTTCTTTTTCTTTGTTTCGTTTGTATTTCAAGTTGCACTCGTCTACATGATCAACGATATATCATCTATTCTCCTCGTTATTTGGAATAACTGCCACTCTCTTCTTGCCAGTCCTAATATACAACCAGAAATGGAAGGGCGGCCCCCATAAGCAGCTTAGCCGTCCTGCTCAATCTACTATAATGCTTTTCTTCTTTGTATAGGGCCATCACCATTCTTGTGCTTCTTCCAAGAGGTACCACCATATGCTGTGGAAATCCCAACACCAGCCGTTAATTTTGCCAGAAGCCATTCTACTGTTGAGAGAAGAAGGTTGTCAATACTCCGAAGACTATATTCTCATGTATGGCTGAAGTGCTTCGGGTATTAGTATTGTGCCATCGGGTTGCTGGCAATTCTCAAGCACAGCGATGAGGACTCGCGGTAAAGCCAAGCCGGAGCCATTAAGTGTGTGAACAAAGCGTAATTTGGCGCCGGGTTCAGGGCGGTATCGAATATTGGCTCGCCTGGCCTGAAAATCACTGCAATTGCTACAGGAACTGACCTCGAGCCACTCAGCACAACCTGGAGCCCACATTTCAATATCATATGTTTTGCAGGCAGCAAAACCAAGGGTGCCAGTGCATAGTTGCATCACGCGGTAAGGTATAGCCAGTCTGCGGCACACATCCTCCGCATCAGCAACCAGTTTTTCCAATTCCTCACCAGATTTTTCTGGCTCGGTGAGCTTATAAAGCTCCACCTTATCGAACTGATGCCCCCTCTTGATGCCTCTGGTATCTTTGCCGGCAGCCATCTTCTCGCGGCGGAAACAAGCGGTGTAAGCCACATAATGCAGAGGCAAAACCTTGGCATCCAGTATCTCGTCACGATGCAGATTGGTTAATGGCACCTCTGCCGTGGGTATAAACCAAAAATCATCCTCATCATCATGGTATAAGTTATCGCTGAATTTAGGTAGGTTCCCTGAGCCTATCATGCATTCTTGCCTGACCATAAACGGAGGGTAGATTTCTTTGTAACCATGCTCAGTTACATGCAGATCAAGCATAAAGGTGGTGAGTGCTCGCTGCAGGTGCGCTCCCAGGCCTGTGAGAACATAGAAGCGGCTTCCTGAGAGCTTAACACCCCTGCGGAAATCTATTATGTCCAGTTTTTCACCTAACTCCCAGTGGGGTAATGGCTTGAAGGAAAACTTTTGTGGTTCACCCCAGGTGCGTATCACCACATTTTCGCTCTCGCCTTTTCCTAAAATCACGCTAGAGTGAGGGATGTTCGGTATCTCCAGCAATAAGGATTCAAGGTTGCTTTTAGTCTGGCCGGTCTCCTGCTGCAAAGCAGATATTTGATCTCCCAGCTTGCGCATCTCAGCGATAAGCTCAGGCGATTTCTCCTTTGCTTTTCCTAGCTGTTTGCTTGTTTCATTATGCTTAGCCCGGAGCAGTTCCACCTGGCGAAGCAGGCGGCGGTAATGCTCATCAACCTCAAGGACGTTCTGCAGGGCAAGAGTATCGCCCCTTTTCTCCAATGCCTGGCGAACAAGTTTGGGGTTCTCGCGAATAAGTTTAATGTCGAGCATTTGCTTCTTGTCTTCGCTCAGAACTCCGATTTTGTCTTTAATTGTGGGAAGAATATAACTTCACGAATAGAGTTTTGCCCGGTCAGCAGCATCACTAGGCGGTCAATGCCTATCCCTAGCCCGGCAGCAGGCGGCATGCCGTACTCCAAAGCCTGCAGGAAATCCTCGTCAGCAATCTCTATCTCCTCGTCGCCGACTCGCTCCTTTAATTGCTGCTGGAACCTGTCCCTTTGCTCTAAGGGGTCATTGAGCTCGGTGAAGGCATTGGCGATCTCAACCCCATTAATAAAGGCCTCAAATTTCTCTACCAAGCGGTCGTTGTCTTTCTTTCTTTTAGCCAGGGGTGATATTTCTACAGGGTAGTCAAGAAGGAAAGTTGGTTGGATGAGATTCGGCTCAATAAAGGTTGAAATTAGCTTGTCGATGAGCTTGCCCCGTGACATGGTGTCAAAGCCTTCCCATTCCCTGGATGGAATATTGCCTTCAAGACCTCCCGCTGCCAGATTTTGTGCTATCGCCTCTCGCAGGGAATTGGCGTCAGGGTAGTCTTCGAAATCAATGCCACAGTAGTTTTTGGTTGCCTCACGTAAATAGAGCCTTTGCCAGGGAGGGCTAAGGTCAATGGTTTTGCCGTCACAGGTGATTTTGGCATCACCCAGAGCTTCACGAGCAATATGAGACACTGCCTCCTCAACTAGATTCATAATGTCATTGTAATCAGCATAAGCTTGATAACACTCCAGCAAGGTGAATTCGGGATTATGCTGGACAGAAATGCCTTCGTTGCGGAAGACACGTCCTATTTCATAAACCCTGTCAAAGCCGCCTACTATTAGCCGCTTAAGGTGAAGTTCCAGAGCGATGCGCAGGTAAAGGTCTTTGTCAAGTGCATGGTGATGAGTGATGAAGGGATGAGCTAAGGCTCCTCCAGCCATAGACTGGAGCACAGGCGTCTCTACCTCCATAAAGCCGTGGCTATTTAGAAAACCTCTCAATGCAGTGATAATCTGACTACGTAGCATAAAGATGGTTCTGGTGTCTGCGTTGGAAAGAAGGTCAAGATATCTCTGTCGATAGCGTTTTTCTACATTAGCCAACCCATGCCACTTCTCCGGTAACGGGCGAAGTGACTTGCATAACATGGTGAAATTTGATACTTCGAGTGTGGTCTGACCTGTTTTCGTTCGGAAAAGCTTACCTTCTGCCCCCACAATGTCGCCGATATCGACTTCCCGAAGAAATTCATACTTCTCCTTGCCCAGAAGGTCACGACGGAAACAGAGCTGTATTTTCCCTGAGCCATCGCGGATATCAAGGAAAGCTATCTTGCCCATGGGGCGCTCGGACATAACACGGCCAGCGAGGGACATAGCTCGCAACTCCTCCCCTTGTTGTGCAAAGAGAGTAATTGCTTCTTTGATGGTATGACTGGGATGATAAGAGTGAGGATAGGGATTTATGCCGTGAGCTCGAATCCTATGCAGGCTGTCCAACCTCTGCTGAGTTACGCGTTCTAACCTTGAAGTCATAGCTTAAATTCTTAAAGTCTCCTTAGCTTCTTTCACCAGGTGCTCCGGCACCATTATCTTCACCTCACCTAAGCCATCAATAGTGAGCCCGAAAACTAAACTGGCGCTCTCATAGCTTAGAAGGGTAGGGATACCTTCGCTCTCCAAGCGCCCCTGTATTATCTGCGCCTCCACCTGCCTGGCGGTACAAATAGTGACCAATTGTTCTCTTACGGACATAAGCCTCAAGGTTGATATTCTAGCAGAAATTTATGGTCGAGTGTTGATAGAAAAACGTGGCACAGTGAACATCTGCTATAATGAACTCAGGTTTAATGGATATCCTGGCTACGCTCAATCCCGCCCAGAGAGAAGCCGTAGAAGCAATTGAAGGCCCTGTGCTTATCTTAGCTGGCCCCGGGAGTGGCAAGACCAAGGTAGTCACCCACCGAGTTGCTTATCTGATTGAAATTTGTGGCGTTAATCCCTACCACATTATGGCAGTTACTTTTACCAACAAAGCTGCCCGGGAAATGCAGCAGAGGTTAGAGCAGCTTTTGGGTTATGAGGCCCGTGCTTTAACCCTAGGCACTTTCCACGGTAGCTGTAGTCGGATTCTGCGTCGTGAGGGCGAAGCCATAGGTGTTAACTCAAGGTTTGTTATTTATGATGATGAAGATCAATTGAATTTGATAAAACAAAGCCTTCGGGAAATAAATCTTGACCCTAAACAGTATGCTCCTCGCGCTTTACAATCAGCCATTACCTCCGCCAAAAGCCGCCTTGTTGGCCCCCAGGCTTATTCTCACCAGATTCGCAGCCATTTTGAGGAGGTGACCTCCAGGGTTTATCAACGCTATCAGCAATTGCTCACTCAAAGTGAGGCGCTGGATTTTGATGATCTTTTGATGAAGACGACACAGCTATTCGATAATCACCCTGAGATTCTGAGTCGGTACCAGTCAAGATATGTTCATATCTTAGTCGATGAGTTTCAGGACACTAATATCGCCCAGTATGTGCTGGTGAAACATCTAGCAGGAAAATACCGCAATATTTGTGTGGTTGGTGACCCCGACCAGTCCATCTATTCCTGGAGATTTGCTGATTTGCGCAACATCTTAAGTTTTGAAAAGGATTATCCCGAAGCTAAAATAGTGTTTTTAGAGCAAAGCTACCGCTCTACTAAGACTATTTTGCAGGTCGCTTCAGACGTTATTTCGGCGAATGTGCAGCGTAAGCAAAAAGACTTGTGGACAGAGAATGAAGTTGGTCCTCCGGTGGCTATTATCGAGAGCTATGGTGAGGGAGAAGAAGCTCAATCGGTGGTCAGTGAAATAGAAAAGCTAGTTAGCCAGGACCAGATATCGCTCAAAGATTGTGCTGTGATGTATCGTGTCAATGCTCAATCACGAGTTTTGGAAGAGACATTCATCAGGTACGGAGTGCCTTATAAGCTTGTCGGTGGCATACGTTTCTATCAGAGGCGGGAGGTTAAAGATATCATTGCTTATCTCAGGGTTATTCATAATGCTCATGATAACGTTAGCCTGGCGCGCATTATAAGCGTTCCCGGGCGAGGTATTGGACAAGGCACCCTCGGTCGACTTCAGGCTTGGGCAAGATCGCATAATGCCTCTCTGTACGATGCCTCGAAGCAAATGGTAGGGGAGCAGACCCTCCCTTCACGTATCACCCAAGCTTTAACTGGATTTGTCACTCTTATCGATGAGCTTATTGCTAAAGGCCATGAACTAAGCCCTTCTGAGCTAGTAGATGAGGTATTGGGGTGTGCGGGATACAGGGAATATATTCTGGAGAAAGAGGATGGGGAAGAGAAGTGGGAGAATATAATGGAGTTAAAAAGCGTTGCTAGAGAATATGATGGACTTAACCCTGAAGAAGCTTTAGCTACTTTTCTGGAGAAAGTCAGCCTGGTAGCAGACGTGGATAAGCTAGATGAAGAAGTTAATGCTGTGACTCTAATTACCTTGCATCAAGCTAAGGGCTTGGAATTCGCTGTGGTCTTTATCGTTGGCATGGAGGAAGGGATTTTACCGCACAGGAAATCTTTTGGCGACGTAGGCGAGATGGAGGAAGAGCGTCGCCTTTGCTATGTAGGAATAACCAGGGCCGAGAAGAGGCTCTACCTGTTGCGTAGTTACCGACGCAGCTTGTTCGGTGGCTCGGCAAACTTACCATCTCGCTTTCTTCAGGATATTTCACCACATCTGGTAAACCCTAAAGGGCTAGGAGAGGAGGAAAGCCTTGGTGCGCTGGTTAATGCAGGCTCCACATTGCTGTCTCGGGCCAGTGCGTTGGATTTAAGAGTGGGTGACTGTGTTCGCCACAGCAAATTTGGCGATGGCGTAGTGATGGATTGCCTCCCTGACAAAGGGGACCAGGTGCTAACCGTAGCCTTTAGGGAGACTGGGGTTAAGAAACTGCTGTTCAGCATGGCAAAATTGGAGAAAATTGAAAAAGATTTAAATTTTCCTCCCTAGACTATTGACAGAATACACGCAAGCGTGTAAAATTATCTTAAATGCCTATCAAAGTCTTAGCCCCAGAGATAGTTTCCAAGATAGCCGCAGGCGAGGTAATTGAGAGACCAGCCTCGGTAGTAAAGGAACTGGTGGAAAATTCCCTTGATGCCGGAGCTAGCCAAATTAACGTTGAAGTGCAGGGTGGTGGGATAGACTTAGTCAAGGTGGCTGATAACGGAGCAGGTATCCCGGCATCGGAGGTAGAGCTTTCCTTCCGTAGATATGCCACCAGCAAGATTAGCAGCTTAGTCGATTTAGAAAGCATTTCCAGCCTGGGTTTTCGAGGCGAAGCTTTATCCAGCATTATTGCTGTTGCTGAGGTAGAAATTCTTACCAAGGCATCTTCAGATGTAGTTGGCACCTACATGTATTTAAAGAAAGGTGATGTAGTTCGCAGCGAGAGCCGTAGTAGGTCTCAAGGTACTACTGTGACTGTGCATCGACTGTTCCATTATTTTCCCGTTCGACTTAAGTTCCTCAAATCAGTGAACAGGGAGAATAGTCATATTGCTAACATATTAAGTCAATATGCACTGGGTTTCCCTGAGGCCAAGTTCAATTTGCTTCTTGATAAACGTCCTAGCTTGCAAACTGTAGGCAATGGCGACCTGCGTGATGTGGTAAACCAAATATATGGTTTAGAGGTAGCCCAAAGGATGCTAGAGGTGAAAGCCGGGGATACATTTGGTAGAGTTAGCGGCTTGGTGAGCCCACCCTCCTTGAATCGCTCTAATCGCAGCCGTATCAGCCTTTTCGTCAATCGGAGATGGGTATACTGTCCCTTGCTAATGCGGGCAACCGAAGAGGCTTACCACGGCTTACTCATGGATGGCAAACACCCTATGGCTGTGATTAACATCTCACTGCCAGCGGAGGAAGTCGATGTAAACATTCATCCCACCAAAGCTCAAGTGAAGTTCCGCCATGAACAAGCTGTTTTTGCTATTGCGGAAGAGGCAGTGAAAAGAGCATTGGCCAAGGCGCCCATAGCTAAGCCTAGAGCTATGTCCTTCCCAGCTACTTCGTGGGCGCAACAGGGCTTCTGGATGATAAGGGAAAAAGAGCCGATTTCCATTACTGCTTTACCTGCTCCTGGCTTGCCTGTTTTGCGTGTAGTAGGGCAAATAGCCAATACCTATATTGTTGCTGAGGGGCCTGACGGGCTTTATATTATTGACCAGCATGCGGCACATGAGCGCATACTGTACGAGAGAATTTTAGCGCAGTGGTTGAAAAGAGAGATTGAAATTCAAGGGCTACTCCAAACGATAACTATAGAGCTCAGCCCGAGAGAAGAGGAAGTCTTGGGAATAAATAAGGAGCTTTTGACCCAATTTGGCTTTACTATTGAACCTTTTGGTGATAGAAGCTATTTAATACGTGCAGTGCCAGTACTAGTAGCAAAAACGAATGTCATTGAAGTGGTAAGCACGCTGCTTGGCAGCCTTACTAGTAGAGATAGCCCCACACTGTGGGAAGAAAAGATAACTCAATCCCTGGCTTGTCATAGTGCCATCAAGGCAGGGCAGCAGCTACGAGACGAGGAAATGAGAGAACTAATAAGACAGTTGGAGCAAGCCAAGCAACCGCGCACCTGCCCCCATGGCAGGCCAACCATGATTCATCTCAGCTCACATCAATTGGAAAAGGAGTTTGGTAGAATAGGTTAGTAATTAAGAGGTAGATGACGTAACCAGTCTATTCTAATTGAAGGATGTGCCTGAATAAAAGGGTTTCAGGCAACCCGGTTAACATTAACAAACCTTGAGATTTGTTCAAAGAGATTGGAACGAGCATTCACC
>JAGMDB010000170.1 GCA_023128875.1 Dehalococcoidia bacterium
TGCAGCTCTACCAACTATGCCTAACCCTCGACTCAGATTTTCCTGAAGACAAGATAATTTCATTCAGTGCCTCCTAAATAAGTGATGCTATACTATCCGGGCTATGATGTCAATAATCCAAACTGCGGAGCCGTTGTAGTGCTTGCCACACCTTCTGACTGGCTTGAGCGCGATGGCTAATTTTGTTTTTTATCTCTAAGGTAAGTTCAGCCATGGTCCTGTCCATCTTAGGAAGGTAAAAAATAGGATCATAGCCGAAGCCATTTTCCCCCCTGGCCTCAAAGGCAATCATACCCTGACACTCGCCGGGGCATAATTCTAGCTGGCCTTCTACCGTAGCTATGGCAATAACACATTTGAAGCGGGCAGTGCGTCTCTCCCAAGCTATACCATCGAGTCTGGCTAGAAGAGCTCTCACTCTGTCTGCATCTGTGGTATCTTTACCGGCAAATCGGGCTGAATAGATTCCTGGCTCACCACCCAGGGCATCCACCTCGAGCCCTGAGTCGTCAGCAAGGGTAACAAGGTGGCTTAATTTAGCATAAGTCGCCGCTTTCGCCCTAGCATTTTGTTCATAGCTATTTCCTGGCTCGGTAGCAACTTTGCCTACTCCACACTCAGCTAATGTGGTTATTTCATAGCCAAGGTCAGCAAGGAGAAGGCGATATTCCCTGATTTTTCCTGAGTTAGTGCTAGCTAGGAGGAGCTTGAGCGTTTTATCCATTAAATGTCCTGGAATCTTGAAGCCAGTTTTTTGCTTACTTCTGGCATAGTGGTATATTCCATTTGTTCAAGCGGCAGGCGATGTGGCTCGAAAGGCCCCATGCGCCGCAGGTAATCAGCTATATCATTTGCCTGCTCGCGAGCTAAATCGAAGGCTAGGTCATCAAAAAGGTCGTTAGCGCCAATAAGCTTGCCATCTGCTAGCTGGAAGCCGGCAGCCATTACCCTTGGGGGACCATCGAAGCGAGTACATTTAGCCTGGTGAAAAGGAACTGGCATCAATGGGCCATGATGAGAGCCCCTCATCCACCCTTGCACTATATTAGGTGAGGCAAACGGCTCAAGCACCTCCCCCACAGCAGGAAATTTACCCTGAGCTCTGACAATGCACACAGGGTCATCCTTACCTATGTACCTTCCTGCGATTAAGGCTAAATGTTGTGTGGAAGAAGAGGCAGCGATTTCTCCGCTCTCCTTATGATACACAGCTTTAACAGGATAACGACTTGGTGCCCCCATCAAAACGAGCATATCATAAATTTCCTCAGGGGCATTGAAAAAGACTTTCTTTGCTTTTAAAACGTCGTGAATCTCAAACTTAAAGCCGGAATGCATGTTCGATGCAATCACCAGGCCAATGGTGTTAAAAGGGTCAGCGAAGATTTTGTATAATGGCAAATTCCAGGCGCCCGAAGCTGTCTTATCCGCCATGAATATTATTATAGTCTCAGCTTTGCGCTCAGTGAATTGCATCTCAGCCACACCAGGTCCCATCCCCTTAACATTGCCAGAGAAAGCATCGGCCAACAGGTCTTGCCCTGCGCCATGTAGCTTCAGGCTCTTAGCTACGTTGGTGCATTCTACAAATGTATCCCAGGCTAATTTATGGATTTGCTCACTTTCTTCACCCTGCTGATGAGTCATTATCAATTGAAGGTCATCACCACAGGTAGTGACATAGTAATCGACAAGCAATCCTTGTCCTTTAGCGTGCTTCAGGCTTTCCTTAGCCCTTTGTATTACATCTGGATGGGAGCTGGAATGTCCCACATAGCCACCAACATCTGCCTTAATAACACTTAAAGTTATATCCATCTTTATATCCTCCTTTACTTAATACTTAATGCCCTTATACAACGATATCCTCTTACCACAGAGATGCTTCATATTGCTTATATTAGTAACCAGAACAGCCACATCTACGCACTATCCTAAAACAGCTACTTCTCCATTCTACCCCCACGGTTAAGTATTCCCTGCGAAGGCTTGTCACAAGGTTTCTAAGAACTGCTTATCAGATTACCTGAGAGCACTTATTCAGTTTAGCAAGTGGAGGGGCTGAGGGTCAAGGCAACTTTTCTTTACAGCTTAAGGGCAGCGCTGAACTCAATTACTGTGTGGAAGAAAAATTAACCCCTCCTCCACGTTGCCCACAGCATCGGCCATATTTTGGCAATGGAGAAAAGCAGTATAAGTTGCTATAGCAGCATCGCAGGCGTCATGGTTGAGAATATCCAAGTATGGATTGAGGGATGGCAAAAGATTCCTCAGATGCTCTTTAAGGAAGGCTATTCCTTGTGGTGTGGTTTTTCTGGGCATGTCCTTACCAAAAAGGCGCACTTTGCTACCATAAGGATAAACTTCAATAACTTCGAATCCCTTTTGACAGAGCTTGTTTTTGAGCCTGATGCCGCGATAAATCAAAGGTTTAATGAAAGTCCTCTTTGTGGTGGGATAGCAGGGGATTCCTTGTTGCCTTAGCTCTTGGTCGCATTGTCGCTTTTCCCTCGCGAATTTTGGTTGGCAAGGGCAATCCCTCTCAAGACAACATAATCCCAGAGGCAAGCTCAAGGGGGCATCAATGGCTATTACTTTTGGAGAATAGAAATCTGTTATGTCAATAATATCGCTATCCCTGGTCAAAAAGCCCAGGTAAACAAGCTGTAACTTACCATCCAGGCCTAAACAGGCACTGGGCTTAGTTTCGGCTGAAGTTAAGTCGATGCCAAAGAGTACATTCTTCGTTTCAGAATCTTTCACCTGGAGCTCTTTCGCTTCACTCAGGACAAATCTTTACCTAGCCTCTTTAGTATCTCTCTAGCTACCACTACCCCGGAAGCTGAAGCCTGGACCAGGCCTCGACTCACGCCGGCACCGTCACCAGCAGCGAACATATTGCTAATTTCGGTTTCCAAGCAAGGAGTCAACTGCAACTGGCTAGAGTAAAACTTAACTTCAGTTCCGTAAAGCAAGGTGTGTGCTGCAGCAACTCCAGGAACTAATTTATCCATATTTTGAAGCATCTCCACTATCCCTTTAAGATAACGGAAAGGGAGAGCGAAACTTAAATCTCCTGGAGTTGCTGCTTTCAAGCTCGGCTCTACAAGACTGCGCTGCAGGCGTGCCTTTGTAGAACGACGCCCCTCCATTAAATCCCCTAGACGTTGTACCAGGATACCGCCACTAAGGATATTAGCCATGCGTGCCAGGTATTTGCCATAAGCGATAGGCTCATGGAAAGGTTCGGTGAAAGTCGTGCTTACTAGAATAGCAAAATTAGTATTCTCTGTTTTATGCTTTGTGTAACCGATGCCATTAACAGTAATTACCGGGTCAGAGCCCCCCGTAGATTCCATAATCACTTCTCCCCCTGGACACATGCAGAATGTTCTAACTCGGTCATCAAAACTCTTGGAATAGAACTCAAGCTTTGCTTCATACAGCACTGAAGTTAATTCCTCCATGATTACTGATGGTACTTCTACTCTCACACCAACATCTATAGGATTGGAATTTAGATTGAGTTTGAGTTGCTTAGCCTCATTAGTCAGCCATTCTGACCCTTCCCTCCCCGGCGCTAAAATCAAGTAGGTGCAATTCAATCTTTCACCATTATTTGTCTCAATGGCTTTGACTGTCCCATCTTCAGCTATGATGCTTTTAGCCGCCGTTCTCAGCTTTATGTCTATTTTAGGTGATAGGTGCTTTTGCATAGCCTGCAATGCCCAACGGCAATGCTCTGTTCCCAGGTGGCGCAATTTCACCGGGATTAATTTGAGTCCGGATAAGATAGCT